>CANRHJ010000108.1 GCA_947630355.1 Candidatus Gastranaerophilales bacterium
AAAACTCCCGTTACGATTAAAACATCATGACATAATGCCAAACAAGCTACTATAGCGAATTCCAAATGAAATCGTAATGTAAGGTAAATTATTATAGCCAGAATTGCCAAACTTACGGCAATCATTGAATTTATAAACAGCTGTTTACCGAGCAGCGGGCCTACGGAATTAACCTGAACCAACTGAGCATCGGCGTAATCGGAGTTTATTACCTCCGTTACTTTATCTATTGTTTCATTTTGACCTGTTTCCGAAAACTTTGTTTTTACTGAAATAATATTTTTAATATCGTTATCCGATTCTGTAGTAACCGGTTTTAATACCTGTATTACGGGATTTTCAATTCCGTTGTTTGATAAATCCGCTCTTATTTTAGCTATTTGATTTGTCGGAACATCAGTATTTACGGAATACTGAATAATTGTACCGCCCGTAAAGTCAATACCTACCAATAAAGGGGTATGTGTTTGGTATTTAACCATTGACCAGCCCATAGCGACGACTCCGGGCAGTATAAATACAGCGGATATTATAAGCCATAACCATCTGTATTTTATTACATCTATAAATTTTTTTGTGTCAAATACACTATATGACATTTTTATCTCCTTCAAATTAATCCAATACGCCAAACTTAGCTTTTTCACGTTTCGTTTCCGAAGCTTCATAAGCCTCACTGATATCCGATTCTTTTAACCCGAATAATGCGGGATATTTTAACTGACCGGTACCGAATATCAAATGCATCATATTTTTAGTTACCGTTATTGCACTAAACATACTTACAATTACACCTATTGCAAGGGTTAGCGCAAATCCTTTAACAATACTGGAGCCTAAGAAATATAAAATTACGCATATTATTACCGTAGACATATTTGAGTCAAATATACTTGTAAATGCTCTGTCAAATCCTGAATTTATAGCCGTAAACAAAGTTCTTCCCGACTTTAATTCTTCTTTTGTTCTTTCAAATATTAATATATTGGCATCAACAGCCATTCCTATACTTAATATAAAACCTGCAATTCCTGCCAGTGTAAGAGTAACCGGTATTATTTTGAAGATTGCAAATATTATAACGGCATATATTACAAGTGCTATATTAGCTATAATACCCGGAACTCTGTAGTATATAATCATAAACAACATAACTGCGATTATACCTATCATACCTGCTGTTTTACTTTTATGAAGACTGTCGGCTCCTAAAGTGGGACCAACCGTGTTTTCTTCCATAATTTGTGCCGGAACGGGCAGTGCACCTGCGTTTAATAAATCAACCATTTTTTTAGCCTGTTCTAACGTAAATTCTCCCGTTATTTGAGCTTGTCCTCCGGTTATTTCCTGCTGGACAACAGGTTCGGATATACTTTCTCCGTTAAAATATATAGCAATAGGAAGCCCTTTAAACTCCTTTGTTAAATTCGCAAATTTTATTGTTCCTTTTGCATTAAAGTCAAGTGAAATTAACCATCTTCCCGCACTATCGCTTCCCACTTGAGCTTTGTTTAAATCTTCTCCTGTTAATCCTGAAGATTCCCATCCCGTTACATTTGCATTTTCATCCAATATCGGTTTTTTAAATTCCAATTCCGCCGTCTCACCAAGAAATTCTCTTGCCAATTTAGGGTCTGAAATATTCGGAATTTCAATCATTAGTCTTTTGTCACCGACTTGCTGAATCATCGTTTCTGATACACCCAAAGCATTAACTCTGTTTTCTAATGCAGCTTTAAGTCCGTCCATCATATCCTGAGTTATTACTGCAATATTTTCCGTTGTCTGTGCTTCCAGAACAATTCTGGAACCGCCGACTAAATCAAGTCCTAACGGTATTGGCTTTACTTTTATCACTATTATCGAAATAATAGTTAATATTACTATTGCCCAGAACATAATTATTTTATTTTTCATAAATATCCCCTGTATATTATTTAAATGCTGTTTTAATTCTAACAAAAAAAAATATTATCGGCATAAAATAATACATTATGTTGCAAAAAGTAAAAATATACTTTTATTCGGTACATGATGATATAATATTTTTATGCTGCGGGGAAAATTGTACAGACTCATGGCATTAAAAACTTAAGCAGCCGGATATAGCCCCGAGTGCATAATAAAACCCCCAATCACCTGATTTAACAGATAAAAGGAATATATAAGATGGTTACAAAAGAAAAAGAAGAAGTTCAGGAAGTAAATATTTCGGAAGAACGGAAAAAAGCGCTTAAAGTTGCTATAGACAAGATAGAAAAAGACTTTGGCAAAGGTTCAATAATGCGCTTAGGCGATAAACCCGCCGTTAATGTTGAAACAATACCGACAGGTGCTTTATCATTAGATGTGGCACTGGGCATCGGTGGTGTTCCGAGAGGAAGAATTATAGAGGTATACGGGCCGGAAGCAAGCGGTAAAACAACACTTGCGCAGCATATTGTTGCAGAATGTCAAAGGAAAGGCGGTATTGCTGCTTTCGTAGATGCCGAACACGCACTTGACCCTGAATATGCAAAAAATCTTGGCGTTAATGTTGATGAACTTTTAATATCCCAGCCGGATACCGGAGAACAAGCTTTGGAAATAACCGAAGAACTCGTGCGCTCTGCTGCCGTTGATATTGTTGTTGTCGATTCTGTTGCCGCTCTTGTTCCTAAAGATGAAATTGAAGGAACTATGGAAGAAAAGCAAATGGGGCTTCAAGCCAGATTAATGTCCAAAGCATTGAGGAAATTAACGGGTATTGTAAGTAAAACCAATACTACAGTCATTTTTATCAATCAATTAAGACAAAAAATAGGCGTAATGTACGGCAGCCCGGAAACTACCACAGGCGGTAATGCTCTGAAATATTACGCAAGTATCAGACTTGATATAAGAAAAACCGAAACTCTTAAAAAGGACGATAAAGAAATAGGAAACAGAGTTAAGGTAAAAGTAGTTAAAAATAAAGTAGCTCCGCCTTTCAGAATTGCAGAATTTGACATAATATACGGTAAAGGTATCAGTAAATCGGGATGTATTCTTGATATGGCAGTTAACCTCGATATTATTAAAAAAGCCGGAGCTTGGTTTAGTTATAATGATGAAAAATTAGGACAAGGCAGAGATAAAGTCAAAGATGTTTTTGCCGAAAATCCTCAATTAGAAGCTGAAATTGAACAAAAGGTCCGTGAGGCTTTAAAATCTAAAGAATAAAGTGTCAATACGTTAAACACGATAATTTTAAATACCGTAAATGCCGCGAAATTTCGCGGCATTTACTATATAAACAATAATTTTCGGATTAAATCTATTATTTTTGGGCCGAAAAACATAAGCGTAAATGTTGAGAACAACAATGCGGGCCCGAAAGGTATAGCGGCAAAACCTCTTTTGTTTACAACTCCTTTTAAAGCCTTTATTGTGTATATTGCAAAGTATATCAATGCTGCAATAAATACCAGCCTTATATATAAATTCAAATCAACACAATTAAGCAATATAAAATATAAAATTGTTAACAATATAAATGCAGAAATGGAATATAATAAATTTTTATGTCCGTCTTTGTAAAGATTTCTTATAAATTGGGGCAAAATACATATTGCCTGAATAATTACAGCCATAAATACGGCAGCAATAAACATTTTTACGCCCAGTAAAGCACCCGAAGCCGCTGCTAAATATGTATCACCTTCTCCGAATGCACGTTTGTTTGTTTTTACATACTCATTTATATCAATATCTTCATCCGATTTATTATCTTTAAGTTCGGTTTTTTCTTCAGTTTTATCTTCGGTATCTTTTTCGGCAATACTCTCACTATTTTCTTCGGTCGATTTTTCTTCTTTATTATCTTCTTTTATATCTTTTCTTACCAGATAATATGAACCGCGAGCTATTAATTCCATTATAATTGCACCTGATATTATTCCCGAACATACCATAAATATATTTCCGGTTCCGTATTTATATAATACCGAATAAATTACTGCTGCCGTTATAAATGACCATAAGTGTCTTTCATATAAATATTCTTTTTTTATATCGGTTATAATTAATACTATTGAAATACACAGTAATATCAATAATATTAACGTTTTTAAGGTTGCACCGAATGCAATAAATACCGCCAAAAACAATATTGACGTTAAAGTTTCCACTATCGGATATTGCAAACTTACTTTGCAGCCGCAATTTCGGCATTTCCCCTTAAATGTAAACAAATATGAAAATACGGGTATATTATCATACCACTTTATATGCTCGTTACATACCGGACATTTTGACGACGGAAATACTATTGATTCCTTTGTTATTGCTCTTAATGCAACCACATTCAAAAAACTGCCTATACAAGCTCCGGTAACCAATACCAATAAATATATTATTATATACTCCATTACTTCTATACTTTCTCTTTTTCCGACAAAATGGTTAACAGCATATTTAACGCTTTTTTAAGCCGTCTTGATACCTGCATCTGCGATATTCCCAGTTTATTCGCTATTTGTGTCTGACTCATATCTTCAAAATAGTTTAATACTACCACTTCCTGCAATTTTACATCCAACTTGCTTATTGCATCATTTATTAATATCTTATCTTCCTGAAATGTTTCCAAATTGTAGTGATTATCATCGGCTATCTTATCAAACAGTGATAATGACTCATCATTTGATGTTGTAATTATCTGATCCAAAGAAATAGTTTGTTTCCTGCGCTCGACGTCTATTACTTCCTTTATTTTACCCACCGATGTACCTAGTTCCTCCGCAAGCATCGTTTCCGTAGGTTCATTCCCCTGCTCATCTTTTAATTTTTCCATCATCTTATTTACACGATATGCCAGTTCGTATATTTCTCTCGGCGCCTTTATCATAGCAACTTTATCCCGTAAATAATGTCTTATTTCTCCTGTGATTAAATATGTGGCGTAAGTTTTAAAATTCTCACTTACTTCAGGTTTATACAATTGTATGGCTTTTACTAAACCTACACTTCCAACCTGTATTATATCCTCTACAGGGTCGGTGTTCCTTCTTGCCAATCCTCTGGCTATCTTCTTTACTAACGGCATAGCTGTTAACACTATAACATTTTGAAGATGATTCTTCTGCTTTTCATCTTTCGCATTTTTATATAATTTAAGCCACTCTCCTATTTCATCAAAATTAACAGTATAATCTGCCATTAAATATCCTCTTCTTCTCTTACTTTATATAATATCAAATTTAAAAGTATTTGGTAACATGTTTTTTAATTCATATTCTATCGGTTCAAAATTTTCATCTTCCAATATAACTGTTATATTTTGTCCTTTTTCAAACTCTTGAAGCCATTGTAAACAAGCACCGCAAGGATAGCATCTTGTACGTTTTGGGGATACTACCGCTATTTTCTTAATTCGGCTTTTCTCGCCTTGAGCTATTGCAGTTGATATTGCATTCCGCTCCGCACACAACGTTAAACCATAACTGCTGTTCTCTATATTACATCCGCTATACGTTTTTCCGCTCTCATACAATACACACGCACCCACAGGAAAATGTGAATAAGGACTATATGAATTCTTGGCTGCCTCTGCCGCTTGGTTTATAAGTTCTTTTCTGTCCGTCATTTTTCTCCCTCTTACTGCTCGTAATGCAATCTTTTAAAATTTCCAAACCCCGCCATGCTTATCTCTCTTTTGCATACATCTTTTTATGTATTTTAAATAATTTATCGCTACGGTGTTTTTCCGACTCCTTATATTGTATATTTAATTACCTTTATAGAATATAGTTCATCCGAATGATATAATATTGATGTTTACAATATTTAATCTATTTACCTTTTAAATGATAAATTATATTATTATATTATATTATATCGTAATAAAAATTAAATAAGCATGATGAAGGGTTTGTGCATTGACTGAAAAAATTAAAATAACGGGAGGAAAACAATTAAGAGGTGAAGTTACCGTAAGCGGTGCTAAAAATGCAGTCCTGAAATTAATGGCGGCTGCACTTTTAGCTAAAGGCGAAAGTAAAATATATAACGTTCCCGAGCTTACGGATGTTGTTATTATGCTCAATGTTATTGAACAGCTTGGTGCTAAAACTTTTTATGATAAAGCAGAAAAGTCTATCACTATTGATGCAACCGATATCACTAATATCAGAGCCAGCTATGAACTGGTAAGCAGAATGCGTGCTTCTTTTATAGTTCTCGGCGCTTTAGTCGGCAGATGCAAAGAAGCTATAGTCGCTCTGCCGGGCGGATGTGCCATCGGTGAAAGAAAAGTTGATTTCCACATCAGAGGACTTGAAGCTCTCGGAACCTCCATTAAAATAGAAAACGGTTATGTTCATGCCAAAGCTAAAAAATTAACAGGTACGGATATTTATCTTGATATACCGTCTGTCGGTGCTACGGAGAACATTATGCTGGCTTCTGTCTTGGCAGAAGGCTCTACAAGAATTCAAAATGCGGCACAAGAACCTGAAATCGTAGATTTAGCTAACTTCCTTAACGCTATGGGCGCTGATATTATCGGAGCCGGAACTTCGGAAATTGTTATCAACGGGGTTTATCAGGACAATCTTCACCCGATTGAA
>CANRHJ010000109.1 GCA_947630355.1 Candidatus Gastranaerophilales bacterium
CTGTGAGTCCTTTCCATAGCCTTCACTGCATCATCATATCCACAAGGATATGGCGCACACTGGTCAAAAGCCATAGCAATATCAGGTCCCAAATCTTGCTGTATCTCCATTGATATTTCAGGATTTATATAATATTCATCCCCTGTTTTAGGCTCTTTAAATTTTACACCGTCTTCCGTTATATTGTTTAAATGCGCAAGACTAAAAACCTGAAATCCGCCAGAATCGGTAAGAATAGGCTTTTCCCAGTTCATCCATTTATGCAGCCCGCCGAATTCTTTTATTAGTTTATTTCCGGGACGTAAAAATAAATGAAATGAATTTGATAATATTATTTGTGCACCTGTCTCATATAAATGATGATTTGTAAGCATTTTAACTGCACTATGGGTACCAACCGGCATAAATATAGGCGTTTCAATATCCCCGTGAGGCGTATGGAAAATACCGGCTCGGGCATGAGTTTTCTTATCTTCTTTTATAAGTTCAAAACTAAAGTGTTTGCTGCTCTTCATTCATCAACATTTCCAACATGGTTGTCCAATTTGAACAAAGTTCATCTTCTTTAAAGTAGATGGCAATTTCTCTTTCGGCACTTTGAGCAGAGTCGGAACCGTGAATAATATTAAATTCCTGACTTATTGCATATTCAAAACGAATAGTGCCGGCATCAGCGTTTTCGGGTTTCGTTGCTCCCATCATCTTTCTCGATTCGGCAATCACATTAGGCCCTTCAACAACCATAGCCACTATCGGACCTGATGTTATATATTTAATAAGTCTCGGATAAAAGGGTTTGCCGATATGCTCCGCGTAATGTTTTTGAGCATGTTCCAAAGTCGGCCGTAACAGCTTCAAACCAATTATTTTATAGCCCTTTTCTTCAAATCTTGTAATTATTCTTCCTATAAGATTTCTTTTTACACCGTCGGGTTTTATTGCTATAAAAGTTCTTTCGGCCATTTTCATATCTCCCCTTAACCTGCCAATCTTTACCATTAGAACACAAAAATGCTTTTTTTTCAATTTCCTTGTTCTTTTGTATTATTTTGTTATAATGAAATTAATCGGGTTTTGGGAATTATGGATAAACATAAGATAGCTGAATTAATAGAAAAAAAAGATTATTCCTCAGCAAAATCATTGATTTTAAATGATTTGGATAAATTTGAAGACGATATAGAAGTTCAGAAGTATCTGGGACTTTGTAATATTAATTTAGGTGATTTGAAAAACGCGGAAGTATGTTTTCAAAAGGCTATAAATCTTGATAATAACGATGCTTTATCGCTTTATTATATTTCTATTCTAAAAATTGAAAACGGAAATTTCCAAGATGCGGAAAATATTTTAAAAAATGTAATTAATTTAAGAAGTGAATATCTTGATGCATATAAGACCTTAGCCGTTTGTTATTTGAAGCAAAATAAGTTCAGCGAGGTTGTTAATTTAGCTGATAAAATGTATTCCATAAATGAAGATGATTTACAAATATATGAGCTTGCGGCATCTGCGTATATGGAATTGCATAAATATGATGATGCGGAGGAATGGATAAAAAAAGCCGTTGCAAAAGCACCTGAAAATTATAGGTATTATAATAAACTTGGTGTAATATATTTAGCACAAAATGAAATCGATAAAGCTATAGATTGTTATAATAAAGCGGTTGATTTGACTGAAGATAATGCCGTAATCTTCTATAATTTGGGTATGTCGTATATGATAAAAGGCGAATTTAAAAAATCCGAAGAATTCTTTAAGCGGGCTGTCGATAAAGAGACCAATGAAATATATTTGAATTCGTACGGTATGGCAGCTTTAAAATCAGGTGATTATACGGAAGCCATCAATACTTTTCTGAAATTAACAAACCAATATCCGAGAAAAGAAAATTATAATTATAATTTGGCTTGTGCATACGACTTGGCTGAAGAATATGATAAAGCAAGCGAAATAATAGAAAAATTAATAACATTTAATTCTTCGTCGGTACAATTAAAGCTTCATTTAGCCGCTTTATATATAAAAAGAGGTATGCTTCAAACCGCAAGGATATTATATGCCGATATTATAAACTCGGGATACGCAAAGCCCCAAATAATATATGAGTATGCGGTGTTATGCGCTAAAACAAACGAAACCGATAAAGCGGAATCAATATTCAAAAACATAATAGAAGAAAATCCGGATTTTGCTCAGGCATACAAAGATTTAGCCATTATATATTTCTCAAGGAAATTTTTTGACCGTGCGGAAGAAAATTTCAAGAAAGCTTACGAATTCGATTCCGAAAATATTCAAATTATATATGAGTATGCTAATTATTACTATTTGATGTCTGAATTTCAAAAAGCGGAGAATTTGTTTGACAAATTATTAACCAAAGAAAAAATTCCCGTATATATGAAAGTAAAAGCAGCTTTGAACCGTATATCACAAAATAAAATTGAACAGGCAAAGGAACTGTTGATGCAAGCTGTGAGGGAAGAACCTAAAAATAAAGAAGCATTGTTTAACCTTGCCAGGATATATTATCTTGAAAAATCTTACGAATTGGCTAAACAGTTGTCGGAAGACGTATATTCAATGTCCGCAGATACCGAGACAGCAAATTTACTTGGTTCGATATACTATGAACTTGGTCAATATAATGATGCATTAGTATTATTCAGTCTTGTAAATTTATCAAAACCCGATAATATTAGTGTTATAATGAATATAGCAAAATGCCAATATAAATTACAAAATTATAAATCGGCAAAAGAAAATATTGATACTGTTCTGAAGGTTGTACCGGAATATGAAGATGCTTTGGAATTATTGAAATTAACAGAAAAGGAAATAAAATGAAAAGAAAAAATTTTTTGGCTGAGATATTTAAATTTTTATGGAGACAAAAGGCATACTGGATATTTCCGGTAATCGTATTTTTAATTCTCCTTATATTTCTGATAACAGTAGGTACATCACCGGTATCTCCGTTTATATATACAATGATATAGAGGAATAATATGAAGAAAATAAGTGAGCATGTGAAATTTGCTTTTACATTGGCTGTAATACCCTTTATTCCCGCATTTTTGTTATATAAAAACGGTTATAAAATACAAGCTGTTGATGTAATTGCAGTATTTTGGGTCTTGTCCTTAATCTGTTTTATATCAAAAAGATTTGCAAGTCTTTTGAAAAGAACAACGGAAAAAATCGGCGGATTTCTGGGAGAGTATATAGCAATTATAGTCTTAATTTTTGTATATATATTTGCCGTTATTCCGACAGGTATCATAATGAAAGCTGTAAAACGAGACAGATTAAAATTAAGAAAAAAGGATGTTCTTACATATTGGGAAAAATTTGAAACAGTTAACAGAGATTATCAAGATCAATTTTAAGGTGAAAAATGACATATTTATTAGGAATAAGTGCATATTATCATGACAGCGCGGCTGCAATTATAAAAGACGGTGATATAATAGCGGCAGCTCAAGAAGAAAGATTTACCAGAATTAAGCAGGATAGTGAATATCCTTCTAATGCAGTAAATTATTGTTTGAAGGAAGCGGGAATAAAACCTGAAGATTTGGATGGGGTTATTTATTACGAAAAGCCGTTTATTAAATTTGAAAGAATTTTGGAAACGGCTATGGCGTACGTTCCTTGCAGTATGCGCAGTTTCGTAAATGCCATGCCTGTTTGGCTTAATAAAAAACTTTTTATACCAAATCAAATAGATAAGCATTTTGACAAGAGATTAAAATGTCCTATATATTTTACAAGCCACCACGAATCGCACTGTGCAAGCGCTTTTTATCCGTCACCGTTTGAAGAAGCGGCAATACTGTGTTTGGATGGTGTCGGAGAGTGGGATACAACAACTTGGGGCATAGGTAAAGGTAACCGAATTGAAATAAAAGAAAAAATAGAATTTCCGCATTCGTTAGGACTCCTATACAGCGCTTTTACGGGATTTTTGGGGTTTAAAGTTAATTCCGGCGAGTATAAGGTTATGGGCTTGGCGCCTTATGGTGAACCTATTTATAAAGATTTAATTCTTGAAAAGCTTGTTGATGTTAAGGAAGATGGCTCATTCTGGCTGAACCAGGAATATTTCGGATACTGCACAACAGATTATATGTATAATAAAAAATTTGAAAATCTTTTTAAACGCCCGCCAAGAAAACCCGAAACATCTTTAACTCAAAGTGATATGGATATGGCAGCCAGCATTCAGGCCGTTACGGAAGAAATTATACTTAAACTTGCCAATTATGTTTATAAACAAACAGGCATGAAAAATCTGTGTCTTGCAGGAGGTTGTGCATTAAATTGCGTATCTAACGGGAATGTATTAAAGAACGGACCTTTTGATAATATATGGACTCAGCCGGCAGCGGGTGATGCGGGAGGAGCACTGGGTGCAGCTTTGGCCGTATATTATATGGGACTAAATAATGAACGCAAAGTTAACACTGATGATTCGCAAAAGGGAAGTTTATTGGGGCCGCAATATTCTGATGAAGAAATTTTAGAAACTCTAAATAAGTTTGGAGCTAAATATACAAAATATGATACGCAGGAAGATGTTACAAAAGTAATTGCCCGATATATTTCAGAGGGGAAGAGCATAGGTCACTTCGCAGGCAGGATGGAATACGGTCCCAGAGCTCTGGGGAACAGAAGTATACTGGCTGACCCAAGAAACCGTGAAATGCAGAGAAATTTAAACTTGGCTATAAAAAAGAGAGAATCTTTCCGTCCGTTTGCTCCGAGCTGTCTTGAAGAGGACGTTGAAAAATATTTCGCAATTAAAGAGGGGAAAAAATCTCCTTATATGCTTTTGACTCAGCAGATATCCGATAAAATCAAAACAGAGTTAACGGAAGAAGAAAAAAATTATAAAGGCATTGATAAATTAAAAGCATACCGCTCAATTCTGCCTGCTATAACTCACGTAAATTACTCTGCACGTATTCAAACCGTATCAAAAAAAGTTAACCCAAGATACTGGAATATTATAAATGAGTTTAAAAAGCTGACAGATTGTTCCGTTATTGTTAATACTTCGTTTAATATCAGAGGCGAGCCTATAGTTAATACCCCTGAAAATGCATACAAATGCTTTATGTATACTGATTTAGACGTGTTAGTATTGGAAAACTTTGTACTGCTAAAGTCAGAGCAGACTTCCTTAACCGGAAAAGAAGAATATCAAAAACAGTTTAAATTGGATTAAACATCTTTTATATTTTCTTCAAATACTATGCGGATAATTGTCTTAAATCTCCGGGCATAAATAACAAATAAAGCGTTACAAGTCGTTGCATCTGATTTACAATATTTTGGCGTTAAATGTTTGGTTATGCTTCGCTAACCCAACCTGCAATTGATTTACAATGCAAAAATATTTTAATTAAAGGAAGCTGTAACGAAGAATAATTGAAAATCGAATTGAAGAGACATCAAAGGCGAGCGCTGTTTGAGCGAAGCGAGTTCGCGAGCCTGAACTGAAATTCAGATTTTCATTATTTGGAGTTTTAAGCTGACGTAATTAAAATATTATTAAGTGTTGGGTTACGCTTCGCTAACCCAACCTACGATTAATTTACAATGCAAAAATATTTTAATTAAAGGAAGTTTTAAGCTGACGTAATTAAAATATTATTATTGTTGGGTTACGCTTTGCTAACCAAGCTTACAATTCTTACATTAACATCTTTTGAGCACAGCCCATTCCGTTAAGAGGATCATTTGAAGTATCTGAACAATAAGTTTCTTGCGTTAAATCAGTTCCTTTTGCTCCCATTGGCAATAATTCACCATTTTTCATTAATTGAAATGTAAATACATCTTTACCTAAACGATTAGGTTTTTTGCCACCGTTTACATCAACAGATATATAATTGTGTTGATTTGAATTTTCAAAAAAGACAATAGTTCCGTCATTCAATACAAATATACCATCGTCTAAATAACTCAAACCGGATTTAGCAGGCTCTGATGTCCCGGTTTTATTTCTGTAGTTATTTGGTGTTATTTTAATGCATGCTTCTGATGAAGCATCATATCCATTAAAGCCACAATCTATAGAAGCACTAAAATATTTTATTATTTTACTTTTAAATTCCCTTAATCCTATATCTTCAGGCAAAAGTCTAATTCCGTTTTCAATATGATACATATTTAAAGCATTTTTTAATATGCCGTAATTTTTTTTTAAAGCAGATTTAGTAACTTGTTCATTATAATTAGAGATTATAATGGGGATTGTAATTGCTGCAATAACGCCGATAATAACGAGGGTGATGAGAACTTCCGCTAATGTAAAGCCTTTAAAATTTTTTTGTCTTGAATTTTGCTTCATTTCGGCAGAGCATTTTGTTTCAGTACATGGGCTTTGCTCTATGTTGTTACGGCTCAAGCCTTTGCATATTTCGTGGGGGGGGGTAAGCGCCTTTTCATAATATTTTT
>CANRHJ010000110.1 GCA_947630355.1 Candidatus Gastranaerophilales bacterium
TAGATAAGGAGTTAAATATGATACTTCGAACTAGCTATTATTATCAAATTCGTAACTTTAAGAGAAATTGGATTCCGGTAAGTACGACTATCAGCGATCCAAGGTGGTTCCATGACTTTACTGGAGATTATAATCATATCTTCAAAGACAAGAGAGGAATAGTGAATGGTATCAGATGTCTACCTATAATAAAATGCGGGAAGGCCGCTCAAGGCTGCAAAGGTCCAGACCTATGTCAGTATACACCGGCGCCCGCGTGTCCTTTTCTGAGCAGCTACCGCGATAATTTAGCACAATTAGATTTTGATACATTACTAAAAGACTTTTCTTCTCTTGCCTTACAATATCAAATACATGAAAATATAGACGATGAAATCACTATTGTATTAATAGTATATGAGACACCAAAGAATCCATGCAGTGAACGGCAGACTCTAATAAATTATTTTACATCTAATGGGGTTGAGTGTAAAGAGCTGGAGTATCCTATCTCTTGACTTTCTATTAAAATTATGATATACTATATGTAGAATAAAGAAATGAAGGACATTTTAGATGAATTTCATATCTTTCATTTTTATAATATATAGAATATGAAAGGAGTACATCTTATGAAAGGAATCTATAAAATAACTAATAAAATTAACGGTAAAGCATATATTGGTAAATCTTCAGATATAGAAAAAAGATGGCAATATCATTTAAATAATTATACTTCTAATCGTGAATATAATAAAACATTATATAAAGCATTTAGAAAGTATGGTATAAATAATTTTTCTTTTGAGGTTCTTGAAGAATTATCTGATAAATATGATGAGCAAGCCAATGAAAGAGAACAATATTGGATAAAATATTATAATACTTTTGATTTTGGTTATAATATGACTGAAGGCGGAGATGGTGGAAAAACATGTGACATGCAAGCTAAATTTGGTAAATTAACTCGCGAAGATGTTTTTTATATAAGAAATAAGTATAAAGAATGTATTTCTCCTAGAGCTGAAATTTATAAACAATTTAAAGATAGAATAACAGAACGCGGATTTGAAGCTATTTGGCAGGGTCAAAATTGGAAAGATATTATGCCAGAAGTATATACAGAAGAAAATAAAAAGAAACATATATTAATTGAACGTAAGCGGCAAGGAATTTTAAGAAGAAGATTGTCTTTAGATGAAATTTTATTAATAAGACAAAGAGTCTTTAATGGTGAATTAATATCTGAAATATATAAAGAATATAAAGATAAATATAGCTATGGAGGATTTAGAGATGTTATTGAAACCATCCACCCAGACGAGCAATTCCAGGTTTGAGATCCACGCCCACACCATGTACAGCAACATTAAGCTTCTCGACTGCATTAATCGTCCAGAAGACCTGATTAATAGAGCGATAGAGCTTGGTTTAGCAGGGATCGCAATAACAGATCATGATTGTCTCGCGAGCCACGTTAAAGTTAATAAATATGCTCAAAAGATTCAGCAAGATCATCCAGATTTTAAGGTGGCGTTAGGTAATGAAATTTACCTATGTGAAAATAGAGAAAATGGACAAAAGTATTATCACTTTATTTTAATTGCAAAAAATAAAGATGGTTATCGAGCTTTAAGAGAGTTGTCTTCAAGAGCATGGATGAACTCATATTGGGATCGCGGGATGGAGCGTGTAGTTACTACATATGCAGACTTAAAAGAGATCGTTAGTAAGCATCCTGGTACCCTGATAGCAACAACCGCGTGTCTTGGTGGTGAGTTATCATCTCTCACATTAAAGTTGATAGAGAGTGAAAGATTAAATGATGTTAATTCAATAAAATTAGCGCATGATAGAATCGTTAGTTTTATTCAATTTTGTCAAAGTTTATTTGGAGAAGATTTTCTGATTGAATGCGCGCCAGGTCTTAGTAAGGAACAGATTGCAGTTAATAAGAGATTGGTTTCTATTGCAAAGTGTTTTGGTATTAAAATGGTAATAGGAACTGACGCTCATTATCTTAAAAAAGAAGATAGATTTGTACACAAAGCATACTTAAACTCAAAAGGTGGGGAAAGAGAGGTTGACGCTTTTTATGAGTATGCTTATTTACAGTCCCAAGATGAAGTTATTGAGCATTTGAATCAAAGTATTCCAGATGAAGTAGAACAAATGTTTCAAAATAGTCTGGAGATTTATAATAAAATAGAAAATTATTCACTTGAACATAAACAAACAATCCCGCGAGTTGAGGTTAAAGATTATCCTAAGTCCTCATGGTGGGGAGTCAATAATCCAGATGCAGATGAAATGTCTAATTATCCGATATTAAAGTCGATGTTTACATCAGATGATAAGGTTGAAAGATATTGGGTAAATCAATGTTGGGAGGCTCTTGAAGAGAAGGTCGGACCGTGGCATGAGCATTTGGATTACGTAGCAAGGTTAGAAGAAGAGGCGGATACAAAAAGAGTTATTGGCGAGAAACTTGAAACTAATATGTTTAGTTATCCTGTAACGCTCCAGCATTATGTAGATTTGTTCTGGGAATGTGGAAGCATCGTAGGCGCGGGCCGCGGTTCAAGTTGTTCAGGGCTGAATCACTGGTTGCTGGGAGTAACACAGCTGGATCCTATTAAGTGGAACTTCCCGTGGTTTCGATACATGAATAAAGAGCGCGTAGAGCTCGGGGATATTGATATCGACCTGGATCCATCGAAGCGTCCGACCATCCTTAAAGCTATAAAAAAGGAACGCGGTCAAAAATTTAAAGCTGATATTGATGATCTGTCAAGAAAAAATCTTGGATGTACATTGATTGCGACCTTCGGCACAGAGGGAACTCGGTCAGCAATTTTGACCGCCTGCCGCGGTTACAGAAATGAAGATTATCCTGATGGTATTGATAGTGATACAGCACAGTATATGTCGTCATTAATTCCTTCAGAGAGAGGTTTTTTGTGGCCATTAAGTGATGTTGTTAATGGTAATAAAGATAAAGACAGAAAGCCAATAACTACATTTATTAATGAAGTTAAGCAATATGATGGATTGCTGGACATCATGATGGCGATAGAGGGGCTGGTCTGTAAACGCAGTAGCCATGCGTCTGGAGTCATTTTGTTTGATGAAGATCCGTATGAGTTTGGGTGTTTTATGAGAACTCCTAAAGGTGAAATTATCACACAATATGACCTCCACGATTGCGAGTGGATCGGGCTTACGAAATACGATTTTTTAGTGACCGAGGTCTGTGACAAAATAACCCAGACCATAAAACTCCTACAAGATGACGGTGCAATAGAAAAAGATTTATCATTAAGAGAGATATACAATAAATATTTGCACCCTAATGTACTTCCTCTTGATGATAAAGAGGTATGGAAAAATATTCAGGAAGGTTCGGTGCTTAATGTGTTCCAGTTTGATTCGCAAGTAGGAAGTCAAGCAGCGAAGAAAATCAAGCCCACAAACATCCGAGAGCTCACCGACTGTAATGGGTCAACATTGGCCCAAACATATTTTACCGCATATCAGCGGGGTGCATCAATAAGATGTGCTAACGGGGAAGCCTAAACTTTAATAAAAGCATGGTAATCCCGTGGGAAAGACGTGTATAAAAGGACAATTTCGGATAACTTATCAGCCATCTTTTTCATTTATAATAAATGGAAGGAGGCAATAAAATGATACATTATATCTATTGTTATACAAATAAAGTAAATGGTAAACAATATATAGGTCAAACTACAAATCTTGAAAATAGAAAAAGGCAGCATATTCAAGATACAATACATCAACATAAAGGTCATGAAGTAGCGTATCAGCAGCCAATTCATTGTGCAATGAGAAAATATGGTGTTGATAATTTTGATATAGAAGTTCTTGAAATTATTAATACAGAAGATTGGGAGAAAGTAAACACTTTAGAATCAGAATATATCAAAAAGTATAATACATTAGCTCCAAATGGATATAATCTTAAAGCTCAAGGATGTGCTAATCCTGGAAAAAACAAAAGTAAAATACCTCAAGATATTATTAATAGTATCATTCAAGATTTAAAAAATAAAAGACCTATAAAAGAGATTGCTGAAGAATATAATTTATCGCAAACGTACATTTCAGATATAAATAATGGAAGATGTTTAAAACAACAAAATGAGACATACCCATTACAACAAAACAGAATGACAAAAGATGAGTATTTAGATATTATAGACATGATAAAGAATACTAATTATTCATTAAGTTCAATAGCTAAATATTTTAATCGCAATTCTGATACAATTAGTAATATAAATAATGGCAATACAAAAGTTATTCGAAATTTATATGATGGAGATTTTCCGATAAGGAAAAATTCTTACAAGGGTTATACACTGAAACCTGTAGAGACTATCCCTAGTGAGATAGGGAGTAGAACTATTATTGATACATAGTTCGAAAAGGTATGCTTAAATATAAGTAAAAGATAGTCCAGACCACAAACGTTATTTTATTTAATGGCTATGAAAATAGTAGTGGTAAGTAATGAGATTAATGACCGCAGAAAAGGGAGAAGAGTCGCCGATTGACAAGTATGTAAGATTTAAAAATAATATTAATCTTTGGTATAATGAAATGCGGGTGGCGGGTCTGAGTGTTGAAGAGCAAGAATCATTGAAGCCATATTTCTTGCCATCATATGGTGTTCCGCCTAGTCAGGAACAACTTATGCTTATGTTAATGGATACACAGTTATGCGGTTTTTCATTGGCGGACGCGAACCAAAGTAGAAAAATCGTGGGAAAAAAATTAATGTCTAAGATCCCAGAATTGCGAGATAAAGTGATCAATAGCGCAAGATCAAAAAAATTAGGTGAATATATATGGAAGCATGGAGTTGGCCCACAAATGGGATATTCGTTTAACTAATCTAGGCGAAGAAAAATATCTTAAATTGCGGGGAGTCCCTTAGAGCCTTAATAACTAAGTCGTATAACGATGGCGAGGGTAATGACTAAGGTATAGTAAAATCATTAAGGATTGGGTAATCCGCAGCGAAATCTCTAATGAGAGACGTTCAGAGACTATAATAGATAGTATAACAAGGTATAGTCCAAACTTCAACATATTTATATGGGATGTGAAAGCATCTGAGGTAATGTAGCATTATCCATGCAACTGCATATAGTATAATTGGGTTCCAAACCGCATATTTGGCAACTCACTGGAATCCTATATACTGGAACACCGCGTGTTTGATTGTAAATAGTGGATCACTTGAAGATGATGAAGATGTTGAATATGAAATCATTGAAGATGATGATGGTGAAAAGGTTCAAAAGAAAGAAAAAGGTACTGATTATGCTAAAGTAGCCAAAGCCTTAGGAGAAATTATCTCGCGTGGTATTAAGGTATCATTAGTAGATATTAATAAGTCAAGTTATAGCTTTGAGCCAGATGTGATGAATAATCAAATCTTATTTGGTATGAAAGCGTTAAGTAATGTTGGCGCGCCAGTTATTGAAATGATTATAGCAAATAGACCATATGTTAGTTTTAAAGATTTCTTAAATAGATGTCCATTAAACAAGACGGCAATGATCTCATTGATTAAGAGTGGGGCTTTTGATAATCTGGAGACCGCTTGGGCGAAAGAGTTAAATGTTCATCCAAGATATTTAATTATGGCTTATTATTTATCATTAAACTGTGATGCAAAGAAAAGACTAACACTACAAAACTTTAATGGATTAATGCAGAAAGGGTTAATTCCAGAATCATTAAGTTTCCAAAAAGAAGTATTTGTATTTAATAAACTTTTAAAAGCCGAGAAAAAAGTTGGTAAATATTATGTATTTGATATAGATTGTGAGAATTTTTATTCAGATAATTTTGATGTAAATAAGTTAAATGTAATTAATGGCTTAACTTGTATTTTACAGACAGATTGGGATAAAATTTATAAGAGTGTTATGGATGATGCAAGAGAATGGTTAAAGGAAAATCAAGACGAGGTGTTAAATGAGTTTAATCAGACCTTATTCTTAGAGACTTGGAATAAGTACGCATCAGATAACATCTCAGCGTGGGAAATGGACAGTTTATGTTTTTATTATAATGAGCATGAATTAGCCAATGTTAATAAGCATAAATATGGTATTAGTAACTTCTTTACAATGCCAGAGGTTCCAGAAGTAGATTATTTCTTTAAAAGAAATGGTAAAGATATTCCAATCTATAAGACGCATAAAATTATTGGTACTGTTATTGGTAAAAATGATACTCGTTCATCTGTTGATTTATTAACAACTGATGGCGTAGTTAATGTTAAGTTTACAAAAGAATACTTTGCAATGATAGGGCGCCAGATATCTGAAGTACAAGAAGATGGAACAAAGAAAGTAAAAGAAAAGGGCTGGACTACAAGAGGAACAAAGTTATTGATTAACGGGTTTAGAAGAGAAGATACTTTTGTAGCAAAAGCTTATAA
>CANRHJ010000111.1 GCA_947630355.1 Candidatus Gastranaerophilales bacterium
AGCGGAAGTTCCGATCCGAAAAATATGCAAAAAACCTTATTAATTTTACCTCCCATTTACTTTGCAGATAAGTTAATAGATAAAACAATGGGCGGGAATCAGGCTAAAAGCCTTTTAGGGAGAATAGCCGGTTTTGGTGATAAATTATCTAATGTTTTTCATTTGGATAAATTAATTTCAAAAAGTTCAAGTCATAAATTTTCTGATTTTATAAAGAATAATCGTTTTACAAAATATTTTACCAATGATTTTAAAGCTACGGCCAGAAGTTCTATGGCGAAAAGCCACACTATGGTTGAAGAATATTCCGGGAAGTTAATTAAAGAATTGGAAAATGCAGGCTGCAAAATTACTGAAACCTTGCCAACAGAGCGTTTAATAAGCATGGCAGATGACGTTATCAGCACTTCTGCCGGTAAAAACACGGAAACTTTATCTATTCTTAGAAACAAATTACAGGCAGCCGATTTAAGAATGGGAAAATCCGGATTAGGTAATGTTTTAGCAAAAGGTACTTTAAAAACAAAAGATATTTTAACGTTCGGCGGCGGCAATTTGTTAAGCTTATATTTTACAGCCAGCGCCATTATGAATACAATTAAAGCCACAAAAGAAGCTCCAAAAGGTGAAAAACTAAGTACTTTTATGCATGTTCTCTCTGAACAATATATCGGTATCTTATTATTCCAGCCCAGTATAAATCTTTTATACAAAGCAGGCGGTAATAAATACAGAGGCATGACTGTTGAAGCAAGAAATATGTTAAAAAATCTTATCCAAACTACTAATGCTAACACTTCATTAACAAAAGAAGGTTTAAAAATTGCGAAAATTCAACGAGATCTATTAATCAGAGGCGTTGATAAAGATAAAGTGGCAGAACTTGCAGGTAAAGGTTTGAAAGAAGTTCAAAACCTTGCAAAATCACTGAAAAACGAAGGCGCAAAATTAAAATTCTGGGAAAAACCTTTAAAATTCTTAGGAAAAATTCTTAATACCGGATTAGATAAAATGAAAATCCCTAAAATTGCCAAAAACGGTTCAGCTAAAAAAATTCACTCTCTGACAGGTTTCTTAGGCGGTTTGGGACGTTTCCTCCTGATATTAATGGTTATTCAGCCTATTATTCAAAAACCGATTACTAAACTTTGTCATAAAATTTTCGGAACTCCTACTACTTATCTAAATAAGCAAAAGGAAAATTCTTCTAAAAAGAATGCTCCGGCAGAACCGGCATCATCAGATAATAAAGTTGAAACTGCAACAAACCAAGATACTAATTTAGTAAATTTATATATGAATAGAAATAATCCTTCCAATAATACATCAGAAAATTTGAATAAACCGTCTGCCGATGCAAATTCTTCTCAAAGCGAACAAACTGCACTACCGGCATTAAACATAAACAAAAAGGATAAAACCAACCGTTATATTCCTTCTATTCAAACCAATTTTTCCACCGATGACAAAGAGCTTAACTCGCAGGTTAATGCCATTATGAAATCTACAGATAAAGTCATTGAAAATGTTAAAAAGGTTCTTTAATTAACAATTGTTTAAATCAGTGTTAAAATTTACTTATGCTGGTTAATTACATATCTGATTACATTGAATATTTGGAAATTGAAAAAGGTTTAGCTGTCAATACGCTTCTTGCATACCGCTGCGATTTATATTCGCTTTCCCAATTTTTTAATAAAATCGGAATAAAGAGTCTTGATGATATTACAAGAACTCATTTAAATTTATATATCAAAGATTTATATGATAAGAAATATACACCCGGAAGCATAACGCGCGAAATAGCCTCAATTAAAGGTTTTTTCAAATGGCTTAATATAAATGAGTATATAAAACATAATCCCGCTTTAGCTATTGAGCAGCCCAAGCTGCCTAAAAGACTTCCAAAGGTATTATCCTTAAAAGAAATAACAACTCTTTTAAATTCTTCTTTAAACACTCTGGAAAAAGCAATTTTGGAACTGCTATATGCATCAGGATTAAGAGTTTCCGAATTAACCGACCTGCAGATAAATAATATTGACACAAAAACGCGATATTTAAGATGTTTAGGTAAAGGTTCAAAAGAAAGGATTGTTCCTATCGGGAAAAAAGCCTGTCAGGCTCTTGAAAAATATTTTAAACAGCGTGAATATATTATTAAAAAATATAATATTAAATCTAAATTCTGTTTTTTAAAAGACAGCGGCAAAAAGCTGACAAGGCAAGATGTTTATTCCTTTATTAATTCGTTAGGTAAAAATATAGATAAAGACATATCTCCGCATACAATAAGGCATTCTTTTGCCACGCATCTGCTTGAAAACGGTGCAGATTTAAGAGTCGTACAAGAGCTCTTAGGTCACAGCGACGTATCTACCACTCAATTATATACGCATATCAGCAAAAAAAGACTAAAAGAAATTTATTTTTCCATTAATAAGTAGCAAAAATTTTTTTTAGCTTGTTTAGTATTAGTGATTGAAAATTCAGAGGATAAGCATGAAAATAGGGGCAATTAAAGGTTATTATAAATTTAATTCAAAAAATACATTTAAGGGGCTGTGGGCTCAAACAACAAAAACCAGCGATTATGAAGGTGTGTTATCACTGTTAAAAGTTACAAGAACTTCGTATTACCATCCCTTCAAAAACGAGAGCGCTAATGAGATTAATCAGGTTGTTAATGATAATACAAAGGCTTATATTGAAGACAATAATAACAATGCAAGATATATTATACATGAGTGTAAGATTTGTACAACGCTTCCTTTTACGCAGGAACAATTTACAAATTATTTAAACAGCGGATTTGACACCAGATTAACTCCGACAAATAAATTAATTAACAGGTATGTTCAAAATCTGTACATTAATAACGGAGAATCAACCGAACAAACACCAGCTGTTAATATTGCCGTTAACAATAAAATTAAATTTAAATAATTTATAACAAAATGCCTGCCATACACGCCGAAACATACGATGTTAAAGTACCGCCGGCTAGTGCACGCATACCCATTCTGGCTAAATTCTTTCTCTGATTTGGCGCAATCTCGCCTATACCTGATATTTGTATCGCTACTGATGTGAAATTTGCAAATCCCGACAACGCAAATACAGTTATTATAAAGCTTCTCTCTGATATTAATTCTTTTACGGCTGTCAAATCTGTAAAGGCAATTGCCTCGTTTATTACAAATTTCGTTCCCAATAACGCACCCACAGTTGATGCTTCATTTAAAGGTATACCGATTAATATTGCAAATATTGAAAATATTTTCCCGAATATCATCTTTATTGATAAATGTTCCAAATCCATTCCAATACAAGCTAAATTCCAATGCAGAACATTATGAGCAAACATGCCGAATTTCCCCAAGAAATAATCAATCAAGGCAATAAGCGCAATTAATGCAATCAGCATAGCTATTACATTTAATCCTACTTTCATACCGTCGGAAGCACCTTTGGAAATTGCATCCAATACGTTAACATCCGTTCTTCTTTTCCTGATTTTAAATTCTTTTTTTGTCTGAGGCTCCATTGTTTCCGGATAAATTATTTTGGAAATAACAAGAGCACCCGGCGCTGCCATAATACAAGCAGCCAACATATATTTTGCCGGTATACCTATTCCGGCATATACCGCTATTAATCCGCCTGATAAACAAGCCATACTGCCCGTCATGGATGCTAATATTTCTGAACGCGTTAAATTCGGCAAATACGGTTTTATCATTATTTGTGCCACGACCTGACCGACAAATGAACTCGCTACATTTGATAATGCCTCAGCTCCCGATACATCCATTAATTTATTTACTATTCTGCCTAAAAAGGCTACTACACGCTGCATTATACCGTAATAATAAAGTATATTTACAAGTATCATCATAAAAATTAATGCAGGTATTAATTTTAATGCAAACATAAACGATTTATCGCCGAATAATTCATACATCTTTTCAGGACTGTTTGATAACGGGCCAAATACAAAATTTGCACCCTCATTTGCGAACTCCAATACCTTCTCTATAAACATCCCTATGTATTCAAACATTAATTTGCCGGGTTCAAATTTTAATATAAATATTGCCAATAAAAATTGTAAAATCAACCCCACTACCACTGTCTTATAATTAATTGCCTTTTTGTTATTTGACATTAAAAGTGCCGTTAACAGTATTGTTACTATTCCGAGAATTCCAAATATTATTTTCATTTTTTTATCCTTAATTTCTTATATAATACTATAAATTTTATTTACTATAAAATTGTAACAATACAATTATTGAATATAAAAAAATTATAACTCACTGTAAAATGATATTATGAAAAAATTTGCGATAATATTATTACTTATATTATTAACAATACAGCCGGGATATTGCAGCGAACCGCAGGAAATTCAATTTATATATATTAACGGTTCAAATAATAACAATAAAAAAATGAAGAAATGGTTTTTTGACGGGATGAAAAAAATGCATCCCGAAATGATAAAGGCTTTTTATTCTTCCGTTTTTATTCAGGAAAAATTACTGGAAAAAGGAAAATATAAACTTTCCGACACTCCCGAAGCATTTTTCTGGGGTGATAAAAGCAAAGAAGAAATTGACAATCTTAATTCGGATTTAAAAGAAACTAAAATTTTCAGTCCCAGAATAGCGCAGACTGTAAGAACACTTTTGGCTCATTATTTACACGATGCCATTTGGGTTTCACATTATCGGAATATGCATCCTATACTTGAAGATCTTCACGCTCAAGTTTTGAATAATTATAAAAAGAATAAGTCTGTAATACTTTTCGGCTACAGTGCGGGTGCTTTTGTTTCTTATGAATATATTTTTAACAAACTCCCTGATATTGATGTAATTGATTACTTCTCTTATGAAAATATTTCCGAAAAATTTTTAGCATACGTTAAAGCAAATAAAAAAAATAATACTTGTATTGATGCTCTTATTGAATCGGGACTTGCTGTATACAGTGCTGAAGGGAAATTAATTCCTGAAATGAATGCGGAATTTTCTCTTGACAGGTATTCAAAATTAGATGAATACACTTGCAAATACTGTATTCCGGATGGAGCAGTGAAAGGAATTATTAATTTTGCAAGTCCTTTAGTTCTTTTCTACTCCGATATTTCCAATGCCGAATATCCGCTTACTTCATATAACAAAATGCTTTATAAATATCTGCTTGAAAATAATATGTTTTGGCTGACCGTTAATTATTCGGATGATCCTCTCGGATATCCGGCTAATGACAATATCTCTTATGCTGATTTAAAAGACAAACTAAAAATGAAAATTAATCCGGACAGAGGCTTTTTGTACAGTAAGTCAAACATCAAAAGCAGAAGAACTTTTTTAGGTGCTCATACATCATACTGGGAGACCTCTAAAAAGTTTTCCAAAGCCGTCGTCCAAGCTTATGAGGAAGGTTACAATCTGTTTAATAATAATGACTTATAAAAAAGAGAGGATTGAACCTCTCTTTATTTATTTTTAAGCTTTATTTCCGCGATTTTTTTGTCGTATTTCTGAATTGCCGCATCTCTTTGTTTTATTAATTCATATTTTTCTTTATTTAAAGTATAAACTTTATTTTGTTTTTGTACGGATGTTAAAATCGTTGATTTCTCAGCAGCCTTTAATTTTGCGTTTACATCTTTTATCCTTGAATTATATGCGGATTTTAGTCCTTTTCTTTCGTTCTTTAATATTTTTATTTGAGATTCATATTGCAATTCTTCAAGTGTAACGGGTTTATTCGGATTAATATTGTCCAATGCTTCCTTTGCACCCTCTACTGTTTTGTCGGTAAATTCTTTTGTTGCATCTACGGTCTTTTTATAACCTGATTTCGTCGCATTAACGGTTTTGTCGGTTATGTCTTTTGTTGATTTTACCGCTTTTTTTGTTGTTTTTTTTGTGGCCGATATTGTTTTATCCGTTGCATCTTTCGTTGTTTCAAACATTTTTGAAGTTTTGCTTGTTTGCGGTTTGTCATATTTTACATCTATTGTCTCTATTGATGATGCCGGTATTTCTATAGTTACAATCGGCTCTGCTTCTTTTGCCTCTGCCGTCAATGAAAATGTACCCGCCATTAGTGCAAATAAAGATGTTAATAATATTTTTTTCATGCAGTTTCCCTCCTAAATACTATTTAATATCTTTATTTTAATTATGTCAAAATTGTAAAATTAAAGCCCCCTTTTTATCGGGGGCTTTTAATTAATATTTTAAAGTATCTTTTAAATCTTTTATTGCTTTTTTTCTTTTTTCACTTTTTGCTTTTGCTTTTTTCTGTTTTTCTGCTTTTTTTACTTTTGCATCATCTTTTGACTTCTTGATATCACTTTTAATTGATTCCTGTTTTGTTTTTATGTCTTTTTT
>CANRHJ010000112.1 GCA_947630355.1 Candidatus Gastranaerophilales bacterium
CCCAGTTTTTGACGTGAATTTCCGTAGCCTTCACCAAGAAATCCGCCGGCGACAAATGCCATCATGGATTGGATTATATTATACCCCGCGCCGTAGGGATCTTCTTCGGGGTGAAGCCAAGTTTCTATTCTTTTTTTCTGGAATGATTGAATGGCAAAACTTAAACCTGCAAATCCGCAGCATATTGCGGTTACTATAAGCTTTATGCTCCCTCCCGCAGAAAAATACATAAACATTGATGACAACAACAGTATTATTACCATACTTAAATTAGGCTGCTTAAAAATTAAGCCTATCATTATCAGTATGGGTATAAAATATTTATACTGTTTTGAATCCGTTATATTAACACTGCGTGAGAACGCACTCGATAACAACATTATAACTGAAAGTTTAGCTGCTTCCGAAGGCTGAAATTGAATAGGACCTATAGTTAACCATCTGGTAGCACCGTTAACGGTAGTTCCCTTAACATGCACCGCTAATAACAGCAATATTATAAACCACGCAAACGGTATTGAGAGTCTGTCTAAGGATTTATAATTAAATCGGCTTATCCAAATCATGGCTATAAAGCCTAATATGAACCAAATAAACTGTCTTACAACAAAGAAAGCGGAGTTAGTGCCTTGTATAATGCATTTGGGTGCACCGGCGGAAAATATTGCCAGAAAACCAATTATAATCAAAAATAATACAACAAACAAAAGGGTAGAATCGTACCCTGACAGTATTACTCTGTTATTAGTCCTGTTATTCATTTGATTATAGTTTGGATTTGACATAGTCCTTAAACACTTCTCCCCTGTGTTCATAGCTGTTAAACATATCATAACTTGCACATGCCGGCGACAGCAGTACAACATTGTTTTCTAAGGATAAAGAAATATCAACCGCTTCTTGTAATGATGAAGCATTGATTATATTATGAAAACCGTTCTTTTCCATATTTTCCTTAAATCTTTGAGAAGCTTCACCGATTAAAATTACGGTTGAAACATATTTATTAATATAGTCGGTACAAAATTCAGTCAAATCGGTATTTTTATCCCGACCACCCGCAATAAGCGTAAGCGGCTGTCCTTTAAACGACTTTATTGCAACAAAAGAAGCTTCGGGATTTGTTGCTTTTGAATCATTATAAAAAGTTTTCCCACGCACTTCCGCAACAAATTCTATTCTGTGTTCAACCGCTTTAAATGACATAATTTGCTCTTTTATATGTTCATTAGATATACCGATTAATTTCGCCGTAATTAAAGCACACATAATATTTTGATAATTATGTTCGCCTACCAGTTGAATATCACTTAATTTTATAATTTCTTCTTCCTTGTCGCGTTTAAAATAAATTGTTTCATTTTTTATATAAGCGCAATTTTTTTCAAGTTCCAAGCCATAAATAAATTTATCACCTGTGTATGTTTGAGCAAATTCATAAATTTTCTTATCGGTACCGTTAAACACCGCATACATAGGTTGTTTATAATCTTTAAACAGGCTGATTTTTGCTTCAAAATATTTATCAAGACCGCCGTGCCAATCGATATGATCAGGTGTAAATGTCAAAAAACAAGCTATTTGCGGTCTGAAAGTCGGAGAATAATTTAACTGAAATGAACTTACTTCGCATACAAAATAATCAGGTTTGCTTTCAAGCAGAGATGTGGGCGGAACCCCTATATTTCCGCATACAGGAGCATTGTATTCGCTTGACAGTATATGGGATGTTAAATATGTGGTAGTGGTTTTTCCATTAGTTCCGGTTATTGCTATAAAAGGTGAACTTGCTTCTAAATAAGCCAATTCCACTTCACCTATTACCGGTATATTTTGTTCTTTCAGACGTTGGAAAATTTCACTTCGCGGGGGGATGCCCGGACTTGTTACGGCTAAATATGAATCATTAATGAACTCATCACTGTGAGAGCCGGTTTCAATTTTTATTCCTTCTTTTTCAAGTTCTTTTATTATCTCTGAATTTTTTTCATCAGCAGGCTTATTTTCGGTTATAAAACACTGAGCACCTTGTCCCGAAAGATATTTCGCAGCGGATATTCCGCTTTTGGATAAACCTAATATTAATACTTTTTTATCTGTCCATTTTCTTTTCATCTCTGCCTACCATAACAATTTAAACAATATAACAGCCAATACTCCGAATATTAAACTGACGGATGAAAATACAATAACTATCTTATTTTCGCTCCACTGCGACAATTCAAAATGATGGTGTATAGGACTCATTTTAAATATTCTTTTTCCCGTCAGTTTAAAACTCACAACCTGCATAATTACGGACATTGTTTCACAAAAGAATACAAAACCAATTAATAAAATCCATAATTCAAACTTACCCATAACTGCAATAACACTTAAAAGTCCGCCTAAAGCCAAAGAACCCGTATCTCCCATAAACACTTTTGCGGGATAGTGATTAAAATAAAGAAATCCGATAAGTCCGCCTGCCGTTGCAGCGGATATTATCGCTAAATCATTCTGCCCTGTTATTATAGCGATTATAGTACAAGCACTCATGGCAACAGCCATGTTCGATGAGGCAAGTCCGTCCAGTCCGTCGGTTAAGTTTACCGCATTTGATACTCCTGTCATAAAAAATATTACAAATACGGGATATAAATAATTCAATTCAATATTATATTGACCTATATTTATATAGGTTTGCCCCGCAACAGTCATATATAACGCGGGTAATAATGATATGGCTATTTGGAAAAACAATTTGTTTCTGGGTGTTAATCCCCCTTTATTCGCCTTATGTTTTATTTTACCTATGTCATCTTTTAATCCCGCAAGCATAAAAAATAAAAAAGTCATTAATACAATTAAAGAAGAAGGCGTTAAGCTCTGATTCATGGTTAAACAGGCTAATGAAGCAAGAATAATTGATATTACTATGAACACCCCGCCTGTTGTCGGTGTACCTGCCTTCTTTGCATGTGTTTCGGGAGCATCGCTTAATATATATTGCGTATACATCTTTTTCTTTAAAAACTCTATATACACAACTCCAAAAAGTAATGTTAATACAAACGATACAAGCAGAGATACCATTATCAATTTATTAAATACCATTACTTTTCAAGCTCCTCTATTATCTCTTCAAATTTCATAAACCTTGATGCTTTAATCAATATATTTGTTCCTTTTTCAAAATTACCTTTAATAAAATCCGATACCTCTTTTTTTGAATTACAATGCAGAGTTTTTATTTTTAAAGGATTAATGTTTTTAGCAAGTTCCCCCGTTGTTATTACACAATCACAATCAAAATTATCTATAAACTCTCCTGTTTTTTTGTGATACTCGGTTTCCTGTTCTCCTAATTCTCCCATATCTCCCAATACCAATACTTTAGGAGACGGTGTTAACGAAAGGAACGTTTTTATTGCTGCTTTTACCGAATCAGGATTGGAATTATAACAATCATTTATTACGTTATATCCGTTTATTTTTTTGATATTCCATCTGTTTTCAATCGGTTTATATTCCTTGAGACCTCTCGCTATCAACGCCGGATTTAAACCCGCATTTAAACCCGCTTCTATAACACTTAAAGCATTTTCAATATTATGTTCACCTGTTACGTTCAAGCAGTATTCACTGCCTTTATATAAAAATCGGTTTCCTTCCCGTGTCATTTCTTTTATTTGCAAGTCTTTATCATTTATACCAAAATATATCGTCCTGTGTTTATTATCATTAATTTCCCTTATCAACGGATTATCATGAGCAATAAGAATGCCTTTCGGATTTAAATAATGGGTTATCTCAAATTTTGCCTTTGCAATATTCAGCTTGGAACCGAGCCTGCCGATATGTGCACTGCCTGCATTTACAATAACGGCTATATCCGGCCGTGCATATTTTGATAATAAATCTATTTCCCCGAAACCTCTCATTCCCATTTCCGTTATCAAATATTTTGTATCAAAATCAAGAGAAGATAACGTCTGACATAAACCTATTTCGTTATTATGATTTAACAATGATTTTACCGTTTTACCCGCAATATTAAAAACGGAGTACATCATTTCCTTAACTGTTGTTTTACCGCTGCTCCCCGTTATTGCAATAGTAAAAGGATTTATTTTATTTTTATAATAACTCGCAAGTTTTAAATATGCTTCCCTGGTATCCTCCGTAAAAAGAACTATTTCGGCAGGCTCAATAATCTTACTTTTATCGGAAGTAAAATATCCCTTAGCACCCGAATTAACCGCCTGCACAATAAAATTTTCTCCGTCAAAGTTTTCACCTTTTAACGGAATATAAATCTCATCAGGTTTTATCGTACGGGTATCAGTTGAAAATCCGAACACATATTCGGTGTCAAATTCATTTTGTAAGCTTTGATTTTCGACACCTTTTAATAATTTTGCATTTGTTGCTTTTATAATTTCATTAAGATTAAGTTTCATTTTATCCCCGAAAATAATTTTATCATAAAATCTTCGGGGAATAATTTTTTAAATAATTTTTATTAATATCCGGAAGGGATAATTCTTTCAGGATCTTTTATATTGTCAACCATAAAATAATCGCTGGCTTCTCGTGAATCTCTGTTATATAATTCATCATTTTTTGTTTGAATTATATTAACGGGTTTTATATTATTGTCAAAGTCCCATTTTGTACCTGCCAATTCAGGTCTGAATTCACTTCCCAATAAACCCAAATAATACTTATTATAGTCAGGATTTTGATATAGAGTGTTGTAGTATGACACTAATTTTTTATTATCATAATCATCGCTTGTAATATAAACTTGCGAATCATCAGGCCTTGATGACCTTGAATAAACTATTCTGTCATTGTTATTATTTAATATTAATCTGTCAGCAAATGTCGGTAAAGATGTTACAATCATCAAACCTATCAACAATAAACAAAAATTTTTCATAATACCTCGCTTATCTCTTTTTAAGACTCACAATATTTTTATTTTCCACAATTTTCTGTTTATTAAACATTCGGTTAACAAATTTTATCATTTCATACAAATAAATTACACCATTTATTTGTATGAAAATTTATTTAATTTGTTACAAAAGTTTAAAAAAAAGTAAATTAATAATTTGAAAAAAACTTTATATACATGTAAAGGTTTGGAGGCAAAAGTATTTTTATATGGTACAGATTACAGATACGGTAAATGTAATAAAATCCGCTTCAAATAATAACACAAGAGAAGCTGTAACAAGTATGATAAAATATACTGCAAATCAAGCTTTAGAAGAAATCCCCGATACGTTTGTATCAAATGTAAAAAGTGCAGGAACTTCTTCTTTAGTATTTGGCGGCATACCTTTGTTTAATTATTTATCCGCTGCTAAAAAAACCAGACACTGCTTTATCACTAACGGAATGAAGCAAATAGGAAGTTATAACAAAGAAGCTTTAAATAAACTCTTAAAAGGAGAGGGAAAGTTAAAGGAAAGGATACTCAATTATTTTTCAACGGTTAAAAAAACTCAAGATGCATATATGGCTGAAAGATCATCCGTAAAAGCATTAAATAAGGCGGAAAAAATTTTAAAAAAAATAGATAAAAATCCCGGAAAAGCAATTTCTGAAAAGAAATTAGCCAAATTAGACAAATTTATGGAAAAAGCAAAATTAGGAGCTGGAGAATCACAAAATATATTGTTGTCGATAGGTAAAAATACAGGTAAGAGTGCAGGTAAATTAAGTATACCGGGCAAATTCCGCAAGATGCTTAAATCAAGCGGAGCAGGTTTTATGCTTGTAGCGAGCGGTATTTCAGAATTTTTCTCGGAAATTTATCCTACATTCAAAGAACTCGGAATGAAAAAAGGATTCAAACAGATTGGAAAATCGGCAATAAAAGTTGCGGGTGATACATTCGGATTTATTGCGGGTCAATCAGTATGTACCGCAATAGGTACCGCAATAGGTACGGCAATATGTCCGGGAATAGGCACCGCTATTGGGTCATTATGCGGTTTTGCAGGAGGTATGCTGGGTTCTTTCTTAATGGGCAAGGTAACAAAATCCATAACAGGACCTACTGAACGTGAAATAGCTAAAAAGGCTCAAAATGAAATACAAGCCGATGAAATATTAAAAAATGAAGAAGAGTTGAATAAACTGAAATCGGAAGTTTTAAATAAAATTCAGGCAGATATGGCTGATGACGGAAAGTTAACGAAAGATTCACTTTTAGCGCAAAAAGCCGTTGATATTCTTGAACAATCAGCACCGTCTGCAGCGTAACAATGTCAGCCATTTTTGGCAAAATAAAATGCGACATAAAGCCGCATAAGTCAAGAAAGGAATGGTTAGACTATTAATTTACTTGTATTATTACACATA
>CANRHJ010000113.1 GCA_947630355.1 Candidatus Gastranaerophilales bacterium
TACAGGCTCGCGAACTCGCTTTGCTCAAACAGCGCTCGCCTTGATGTTTCTTCAATTCGATTTTCAATTATTCTTCGTTATAGCTTCCTTTAATTAAAATATTTTTGCATTGTAAATCAATCGCAGGTTGGGTTAGCGCAGCGTAACCCAACACTTAACAATATTGTAAATTCATAAAAATAAAAAGCACCCCGATATAGGGTGCTTTTATATTTAATGCATGTTTTTTCAAACATCTTTAAACAAATCTTTAATCGGGATTTTGTATGCAATACTTGTTCTTATAATATATTTAAGAGTCAAATTTCTTTTTCCCGTTTCGACCTTTGCGATGTTTTCGCGTTGATAATTTGTCTTTTCTGCAAAGACATTTTGCGAGTGATTATTTTCAACTCTAAATTTTTTGATGTTTTGAACTAAAACATACATAATTTCTTTTTCTTCCTTTGTATACATTGTCTGTTCTCCTTTCTTTTTTTGCTCTGTATACAAAAAGGATTTTAAATAACAAATTATGTCCGAGAAAATTTCGCGATAAGGAACGTTACAAAGTGCGACACCAGATTAATATTTTATAGTTTTTACAAGCCATTTTGTAAAATTAATATTGCTTCTTTTATCAATAAAGGTGGAGTTTTTGCAGTATATTTTTATATCTATTAGATAAGATTTATCGGTTCTGCATTTTATTTCATTTTGCTTAATAGAGTTGGCAGGTATCATAAAGCAATATAATTTTCTTTCCTCTTTATCATCCAAGATTAACCACCAGTCGGTATAAATATATTTTATATATGGATTTGCCCAATATAAACCGTTGTTCAAATTTTTTGAAGCTTTTGTATAATAAGCAGGAATATTTAAGTTATTGTTAATACACAGATTTTTTATTTCGTCTTTACTCAGGCAGAAATTATCAAGTTTTTCTTTTTTTAATATGTATGAATTTTTTTGTGAGTTTATTTCGCGGAATTCATTTTGCGGATAATTTGGCTCAATTACTTGTGTATATTTACAGTTTTGATTTATATTAATATTAATATCTTTGATTGCTTGTTTATATTCTTCTTCCGTATATGTGTTTGAAAAATGTTTTTTAAGAAGCGAGTGTATCAATTCTTCATTTATTTCTTTTTTTATACATAAAATATTCTTTTTTGATTTTTCTTTTTCTTCTATATAAGCTTTTATTGCTTCTTTATTGAAGTTTTGTTTCTCAATTAATTCAACAAATTTTTCGCCGTCAGGATTATCATATTCAAATAATATTTCTAATTTAATTTGGTCTTCATCATTTTTTGTATAGTCATAATAATATAAATAAATTTTATCGCATATTAATATTCCTATATCAGTTTTTAAAATTTTTAAATAACTGAATAACTGTTCATTTCCGCAATTTACGTTGGATTGTTTAAGTTCAACAACAAATAAATCCTTATTTTCCAAACGGATAATTATATCAGGAATTGCTCTTTCCCTAGACCCGATTACAACATTTCTTTGACTGTCAATTTCTCCGTCTAAACTACTATATCCGAAGATTTCGGAAAACATTTTCTCCCAAAGCTTTTGAATTGTTTGTTCTGGATAATTTTTATACTTATTAAAATAATCTACAATTTTATTCCATTTAGACATATTTTTTATTATACATATTATTATGTTTATATCAATAGTTATCTGCCGGCTGTTTCTCCTTTATAATCAGTAATATTAAAGCTTTACAACGGGGGGGAGAAAAATGGTATAATTTGAGTTATGAAAGATATTAAGGAAAAATTATATAATTTTATTAAACCTCGTGCGATTTTTTTATTTATAATCTTTTTTATTATAAATGTTATTGCATCTTTGCCTTTTATTAACCATATTACGGAAATTTTATCCCATTTTAAATTACATTATTTTTATTGCTCGATAGTATTTTTTATTATATTCATTTACCTTTCATTTTTTAATAAAAAATATACCGCAGGAATTATATTATCCTTGAGCTTACTATTTTTAAACCTTTTTGATTTATTTCCTTATTTTATAAGAACGCCTGATGCGCCTTATGAAAACAGTTTAAAAATAGGTTTATTTAACGTATTAACTTCAAATTGGCGCTATAGTAAGGTAATTCAAGAGATTGGAAATAATAATCCCGATATATTAATAATTCAGGAAATAGATGACATTTGGGTTAAAGAACTTAACAAAATAAAAAAAGATTACCCTTACAATATAGAATACCCTTTAAATTTAGGAAATTTTGGCATAGCTTTATATTCAAAATTTCCTATAATTAATTTTTCAATAGAGGATTGGACAGACTATAAACTGCCCGTAATTAAAGTAAAAATACAAAAAAATGAGGAGATTTTTAAAGTTTATGCAATTCATACGCTGCCTCCTTTAAGAAAAGATTATTTTATAAAAAGAAACGAAATGTTTGAGAAAATAAATCATATAGCAAAAAATGAAAATGAAAAATTGATAATCACCGGAGATTTAAATTCTACGGCTTTTTCTCCCGTTTATAAAAAATATATAAAATCCGCGCCTTTAAATGATGCACAAATAAAAGCGGGAAACATTCACTATGGCAGTTGGAATACATTTCATCCTCCGTTTTTAAGGGTAACAGTAGAACATATTTTAACTTCCAAAGATATAAGAGTAAAAAGTTATAAAAACGGGAATAATATAGGTTCCGACCACTTCCCGGTTTTTGCGGAACTTACATATTCTTCAACAAAATAAATTTATTCAATAAAATTTTTTGATTTTATTTTGAAAATCGTAATATTTTCATCAGTTTTCTTAATGCGGTCTATATATTTTTCATCTTTTAAAGAAGTCATAATTATTGCTACTGCGGGTTTTTTGCCTGTCATTTTAGAATAATACAGAGATTGACCGATACTCTCTGCCCATTTTTTCGCATAATCAAATTCTATGGCATATTCGTCGGTCAGACAATCAACTCTGGTTTTGTCATTGAGAACATGCTCTATTTCACCCGAACAATATTCCCTGACGTAATCCGCTTCTTTATAATTATCAGGCTGCTGATAAACCTTTTCATCAAAAGACTCGGTAGAAAAATATACTAACGCAGAGATAATAATTATTATTACTGTTGTAATTACTTTACTGATAAATGTTTTTAATTTTTTCACGAAGTAATTTTAACATATATTAGATTTTTTTGTTAATTTTAAAGAAACAATGCACATAAAATTTATAACAAATTAACAAAAAATTGCACTAAAAATATGTATTGTTGTAAAATTAAAGAAATTTAGATAGACAAAGAGGCTTATATGACGGATTGTATTTTTTGCAAGATTGCAAATGGTGAAATTCCTTCTAAATTTATTTATGAAGATGAAAAAGTAGTTGCGTTTAACGATTTAAACCCGCAATCACCCGTTCATTTTCTTGTTATTCCCAAAAAACACTATGCTTCTTTAAATGAAATAGATACAAAGGAAGCCTTTGGGGATATTTTTTCGGCTATTCCGAAGATTACCGAAAAACTTGGAATAAAAGAGTATAGAACAGTAGTGAATACCGGAGAGAGCGCAGGGCAGACCGTTTTCCATATTCATGTCCATGTTATGGCAGGAAGAAAGTTTAATTGGCCGGCAGGTTAGGTTTTATGTATAACCGCTGGTACGACAATTATCCGGAATTAAAATCTTTGCTTCAGCTTTTGGAAAAAGTTGATGTAAAATATCTTGATGTTATTGCTCAGGATTTTCTTCAAATCATTTTGGACAAATATTCCGGAAGATTTGATGATGTAATAAGGCAGATTAGTGAAAATGCGCCTCCGGGATATTCAAGGTGGTATGATGAAAATTATGATCTTCACACTTGTATTGAATTTTTAAAAACTCTGGATGATAATGAAAAGGATGATTTAGTTAAATCATTTATTATGTCACTTGTAAGCTATATAACGAATGTAGATGATGAATAAGAAAAATATACTGATTACGGGTTCAACAAAAGGTATAGGCCTTGAAATTGCAAAACATTTTGCATCTGATTTTAATGTTTTTATAACTGCAAGAAAAGAGATTGAACTTGAAAAACTATGCAAGCAATATAATTTTGCCGGATATTACGCATGTGATTTATCATTAACGGACGGTGCGGAAAGACTTTTCAGAGAACTTAACAAAGATTTTGATATCTTGATTAATAATGCGGGTATGTATATTTATAATCCGATAGAAAATATGCGGCCTGTCGATACCGTTAATTCAATTGTTTTGAACTCCTTAACTCCTTATGAATTAATAAAACGAGTTGTGCCTTATATGAAAAAACAAAAATGGGGCAGAATAATCAATATAGGTTCGATTTCAGGTGTTATGGGAGAAGCTTATGCCTCTGTATATTCGATGACAAAAGCTTCTTTGATAGGATTAACAAAATCATTGGCGCTTGAACTGGCTCAAGATAATATCACGGTTAATATTATAAATCCCGGCTGGGTTGATACGGATTTAATAAATAATGAAAATCTGGAAGAAACTTTTTCAAAACAGGAAATTATTGAAACAATTCCGCAAAAAAGATTTGTAACTCCCGATGAAATTGCATCAATGTGTGAATATTTAATATCCGACAAAGCAAAAACAATAACGGGACAATCAATAAATATTTGTGCGGGCTTATCTTTGGGATATTAAATTAATTTATTAAAAAATCACATACTTGTCTTTTACAGGTATGTGATTTTTAATATTATAAATTACAAAATATTTTATACGGCTTGTTTAGTCATATTTAAACATTTAACAACGGTATCAACAACCGTTTGCTGCTCTTCCGGCGTAATTTCGGGGAACATAGGAAGCGACATTACAAGTTTTGTATCTTTTTCAGTGAACGGCAAATCGCCTTCTTTGTAGCCCAAATTTTTATGTAATTTTTGTAAATGAAGAGGTACGGGATAATAAATCATGGCTCCTATACCGTTTTCTTGTAATAATTGATGAACCCTATCACGGTTTTCAATCCTGATTGTGTATTGATGATAAACGCAATATGAATTATCAACTTCTTTTGGTGTTAATATTTCGGGATATTTAGAAAACATTTCGTTGTATCTGTAAGCGTTTTCTCTTCTTTTTTGGTTCCATTCATTAACATAAGGCATTTTAACCCTTAAAATAGCAGCTTGAATTTCGTCAAGTCTGGAGTTAACACCAAGTTCATCGTGGTAATATCTTATGGCACCGCCGTGATTTCTTAATGCGATAATTCTGTTATAAAGAGTTTCGTCATTACAAGTAATCATACCGCCATCACCCATACCGCCTAAATTTTTGGTAGGATAAAAACTGAAGCATCCGAAATCACCGAATGAACCGACTTTTTGACCCTTATACTCAGCTCCTATAGCTTGACAGCAATCTTCAACAACCTTTAAGTTATGACGTTTCGCAATATCCATAATTTTATCCATTTCGGCAGGCTGTCCGTAAAGGTGAACAGGAATTATGGCTTTTGTTCTCGGAGTAATTGCAGCTTCTATTTTATTTGCATCAATATTAAACGTATCAGGGTTAATATCAACGAAAACGGGGGTAGCACCTGCCAGACCTATTGCACTTGCCGTTGCTACAAATGTAAAGGCTGTTGTTATAACTTCATCTCCTCTGCCTATGTTTAATGCTCTTAATGCTAAATGCAGTGCATCAGTACCAGAATTTAAACCTACAGAGTATTTTGTACCGACGAAGCTGCAAAATTCACTTTGAAAAGCTTTATTATGCTTGCCTAAGATATAAGAACCTGAGGCCAATACTTCTATTACTTCTTTCTCAATTTCTTTACCTATTTTTGCGTATTGTCTTTTAGAATCTAAAATCGGAATCATAATTTTTCTCCTGTACTTCCTAACCTTTATAATATTAGTTTAGCACATAGTTTTTATGCCTTTATATAATCTTAATAAGTTCCGATAATAAGTTTTTAAAGTTTTCTTTAACTTTATCGGCAGTTGCGATAACTTCCGAGTGATTTAAAGGAGTATTTGAAACACCTGCGGCATAATTAGTAAGGCAGCTGATGCCCAGAACTTTTAAACCGCAGTAGTTTGCAATAATAGCTTCAGGTGCCGTTGACATACCGACAGCGCTTGCTCCTAATATTTTGTACATATTAATTTCAGCGGGAGTTTCATAACTTGGTCCCGTTGTTGCCGCATATATCCCTTTTTGATATTTAATATTTAATTTTTCTGCCGTTTGTACTGCTTTTTCAATTAATTCTTTTGAGTATATTTCGCTCATATCGGGGAAACGAGTTCCTAAAGTATCGTCGT
>CANRHJ010000114.1 GCA_947630355.1 Candidatus Gastranaerophilales bacterium
GCTTTATTTTCCAGAGCGGGGATTTTAGAAAACTTTTTAACTACCCAGCTTGCAGCATATAACGGCAATTGCACTACAGGGAATACTATATTTTCCAATATTGACTTCCACATTTTTTTTGGTGTGATTGAACAAACTCCCTGATCTAATTCAAATCGGGAGTTTGCTTTCAATATATTTGAGCTGTTTACTAAGCTTGCTAATTTTTTACCTATTCTGTTCCCAACGTTACCATAGTGCTGAGAAAAAATGTTAAATACTTTGGAATCTGTTTCGTTTATTAAAGATGTTATTTCAGCACCGCCTTTAAATACAGGTGAATTATTTAAAGGATATCTTTTTTGTGTAAACTTTTTTTTGTTTACATCCTGTTTTCTTTTATTGTCCACAGCCGGTGGTGCAATTATTTTCATCTTAATTCCTTCTTTGGGATTTGTTCTGTTTGTTTTAAAAACCCGCATACTTTTTTTTGCCAGTACATTTTATAAATGTAACAATTTGTATTCTTGTATTTACTCGGGGTATCTGGATGTCGCTTTTAACAGCATTTTAGCCAGTTTGTCAGCTCCTTCAAAATTTCGCTCCTTTAATTTTCTACTTGATTTTTCCACATCATATTTTACAAATTTATGAGTAATTTTAAATGTTGAATTTGATTCATTTATATCCATTACGACATAACAAGACTCCGGCTTTTCACTGAACGGCCGGCCTACTGAACCTGCATTGACAACCGTTTGCTCCGTATTTGTTTGATATCCGCACGGTATATGCGTATGACCGCAATATATTACATCTGCATCAGTTCCTTTTATTATCTCTTCTATTTCTTCTATAGGCATGTTCGGATATATATTTTCATTATTCCTTCTCGGTGAACCATGCACCAGTAATATCTTAATTCCTGATAAAGTAATTTCTTCCTGCGGTTTCAGCTCCTTTAAAAATCTTTTTTCTTCTTCATTTAATAATTTGCTGTCTGCAAGATAAGCATTCCCCATTATTTTGTTTGTTGCTTCTATTTCTTTATGTGTATCAGACGAAAATACAGACAACATCTTGTCTGTATTACCTTGTATTATATGAAAATCTTTTTTAGACATAAGGTCATGTATCTTACGGATTGTCTCTGACGGCTCAGGACCTGCCATCGCTATATCCCCGAGACAAAATATTTTTTGGCATCCCTCTTTTTCTATATCTTCCATGACCGTGTTTAATGCTTCCAAATTGCCGTGTATATCTGATATTATTCCGATTTTCATTTATTTGCCCTAATCTTTTTTGATACTATAATTTTATCAGGAATATTAAAATCATGATACAAAGAAGAAAGTCTAAACAAATACAAATCGGTAATATAAAAATCGGTGCAGATGCCCCTGTTTCCGTGCAATCTATGACAAACACGGATACAAGAGATGTAAAATCAACCTTAATACAAATTAACAATCTCGCGGAAAACGGTTGTGAATTGGTCAGATTGGCCATCCTTAATAAAGATGCCGCATCTTGCATCAGGGAAATTAAAAAATCCTCACCTATTCCTCTAATTGCCGATATTCATTTTGATTACAGATTGGCTATACAATGCATTGAAAACGGTATTGATGCATTAAGGCTCAATCCTGGTAATATCGGTAATCGCGAAAATATTAAAAAAGTTGTTAAACTTGCTAATATTAATAACGTTCCTATCAGAATAGGCATTAATGCAGGCTCGCTGGAAAAAGATTTGGAAGCGGCAGATATCCCTCTTGCCGAAAAAATGGTTGAAAGTGCCTTAAGGCATATTAAAATATTAGAAGATAACAATTTTGACAAAATTAAAGTTTCACTCAAATCAAGTGATGTTCTAACCACCATTGAAGCATACAGGCTGATTGCTCAAAAAATAGATTATCCGCTTCATCTCGGGGTTACGGAAGCCGGTACTTATAATGCCGGTATTGTTAAATCCGCAGTCGGACTCGGTACTTTGCTTGCCGAAGGTATAGGAGATACAGTCAGAGTATCTTTAACTGATTCACCGATTGAAGAAGTTAAAGCAGGTTTTATGATTCTTAAATCTTTGGGATTAAGAAAAAAAGGAATTAATTTTATTTCTTGTCCCACTTGCGGAAGAACTCAAATAAATCTTATTGCTCTTGCAAAAGAAGTTGAAAAAAAACTTGAAAATCTTGATTTGCCGATTACTGTCGCCGTCATGGGATGCGCAGTTAACGGGCCCGGAGAAGCTAAACATGCTGACTACGGTATCGCCGGCGGTATTAACGAAGGTTATATCTTTAAAAAAGGACAGATTATTAAAAGACTCCCTGAAGATAAGCTCCTTGATGAATTTATAAATATCATCCAAAAAGAGAATATTTAAATATTGCATTCCATGAAAAAATAGTCTATCATGATATTAAATAAGGGGATTTACTTTATGAAAAAATTAGCTTTATTATTTTCTTTAATCTTGATAGCTCAGTCGGCTAATGCTTTTATTGATACTCAGTATATGAAGACCGGTCAGTTCTTGTCAAATACCGGGTATTCTGCTGAAATGTCTAACATGATTGATTTTAACTCCGCAAACCCATACAGAGATGCGCATGTTGAAAAAAATGATTTTAAAAGCCTTGCCAGAAGAGCTTATCATTATATAGTTCCGGGTCAAAATGAAGATTTGGATTTCTATAATCATAACGGAAACTTTGATAACTGGAGCTGGAAAGATTTCTAAAAATATTTCTATTTAATAAAAGGAAGATAATTTTTATCTTCCTTTTTTATTGCTTACTTGCATTATTTACTGCATTTATTATGATATATATATGAAAAATTTTAAGTTTAAAATAATATCGGCTATATTTCTTTCTTTATCTTTATTCCAATTGGGCGTATGCAGCGAATTATCCGCCGCTTCGGAATTATTACAAAAAGCCGAATTAACTTCCAATCAGGATGAGAGTTATGAGTATATTAATAAAGCACGTTTAATTTATGAAGAAATGTATAATGAAAATCCTTCCGATATCAGTGCTTTGTTAGGTCTGTCCAAAACATTTCAGCTTATCGGTGACAGACAGCAGGCTAAATTATTCGTTCTCAAGGCTTATAATACAAATCCCGCCAATCCTGATTTCCAAAAGGCTATGGGAGATTTCTATTTCAGTTTCCAAGAATATTCCACTGCCGTTGAATATTATAAACTTGCTCTAGCTTCCGGTCTTTTAAGAAATTATGAAACTAATCTTCAAACGGCCAAATGCTTTGAAAAATTGGGTGATACCGAAAATGCCGAATTGTACTATAAAATAAGCTATCATCTTAATTCCAAATCAAAAGAAGCTATGAAAAAAATTAATGAATATGAATCAAAAAAGCATCCCGATGATTCCGCAGAACTTGAACAAGCAAAATATAAATATTTATTAAAAGATAAAATTCCATCTAAAAAAGAACAAACGGAAAATGATGCACAGGACATCATTCAAAGGCTGATTGAATAGCTTTATGTGTAAACATAAGGAGGTCCGTTTTTTGTTTCATTCAGAATATTATCAGCTGCCTCTTTTAATTCCTCTTTGGTCCTTTGTCCGCCGGCTGCCTGTTTATAAAAGTTTTCTATTAACGGCTGCAGTGCACTCTGTTTCTTTGATTTGAAGTTTCTTATTTCAACATCAACAAGTCTTTTCCTTAAATCTAATTCTGTTTTAGCGTTTTCTTTCATAACAGCCGCTTCTTTTATTGCATCAAGGCTTTGTTTGAATATATAGCCTATTGCACTTACGGTTGTGAATGCGTAAAAAAGATACTTCGTAAATTTGTTTTCCGGATTTAATATCCAGTTATATAAATGGCCTCTGTCTTCATCAATATAGCAATAATATTGTATTTTCTTCGGAATTCCGCCTAATGCCGTAGGCGCATCAGAAAATATTGTTTTCTTTACGCTTTCCGCTTCTTTTATAATTTGGGTTATTTGTTCTTCCGTCATGTTGTATTTTTTGCCGACTTCTTTTATGTATTCGGGCTTTGCACATATTGATTTTAAATAGTTTATTATTTCGGGTATATCTTCTTTTCTTCCTTGCTCGGCTTTTATGTTGATTTTGTCGATTGTTGATTGTGCAATATTATTTGCTAATTCATTTGTATTTTTTGTTGTTTTTATAATATTTGATATGCTTCTCTTCCCGATTAATATAGCGGCAATTGCTATTGCAAGAGTTATTCCGGTATATTTCAAGTTCTTTCGCTTTTCTTCCTGATTATTATTTTTTTCTTTTTCTCCTTTAAAACTGATTATTTCGCTGAAAATATTACTTTTTGGCTTTTGTCTGCCGCCTTGATTTATTATTTTGTCAAAATATTCAAGATTTTCTCTTAACATTTCATTTATTACATTTAGTTTTCCCGAAAATGAATTTGTTTCTACTTCAATAAGATTTTCCTGCAAATTTTTTTCAATATCAGCAGATTTTTTCTTGAGCCAAATTTCTTTTATTCCGTCAACAAAATTCTTTGAAGCGATTGTTATTCCGCTCATTATAAAAACGGCGATAGCTCCGTATATATTTTTTAAGTTGGGATCACGAAGCGCTCTGTATACGGCGAATTGCGGCTCCTGCTTTATATTCATATTTACCGCCAAATCGGGCAGCTGCTCATAACTCTTTGTTTTTAATATCTGTTCGGATGATTTCTTTAATACTAAACTCAGACCGTAACACCCTGCAATTAGTAATCCGGTTCCTGCTATCAGCGGAACTAATGCCTTGTTTATATTAAATCCGCTTTCACTTCTGTCCGCTTTTTCCGCTTTGGGAATTTCGTAATATCCGTTATGTATTAACAATGTATCTTCTATATCGTTGAATGAAAATTTGTTTTCTTCTTCATTCTTTTTTATATGATTGTTTATTAAAACACCTTTAAGTGTTTTATTAATTTCATTGTCTTTTATTGCCGGTTTTATATTCCTTTTTTGGCGGTTCTTTATTTGTATTGTATTTCTGATTTCCATTTCGTGTTTATTTTTTATTTCTTTTTAATATTTTGACTAATAATTTTCTTAATTCTCGTGATTTAAATACTGATAAAGTATCATCGTTTTTATAATTCTCATCTTTTATAATATTTATAAAAAATAAAAATATTTTTTTTGCTTTTTGTTTTATTCTGTCCGTAAAATTTTTGAATAATATATTTTTTAACTCGCCTTTGATTGCGGTTATTTTTTCTGCCAAATCCCGAATAAGAGCTTGTATATTTTCTTTTGCTTGAATTATTTTTTCAATTAATAAATTTATTGTTGATAAAACTATGGAAAATGGCTTTAATATTATTGAGTATAGAATTTGCAGCGGGATTTTAATTATTTTTAATTCAATATTTTTAATTTTTTCCGCTAAATTTAAAATTCTTTCTCGCAAATTATTTATTTCTTTAGCAAGTTTTTCGGCGAATTCATTTTGTCTTTTCAGAGCTTGTTTTTGATTTTCAACGGATGCTTTTTGTGATTTCATTGACATCCAAACGGCATAACACTTCATATATGACCATTCATTTGATTTTTTTATAACAGTCGTATTTCTTATTTTCCCTCCGCCGCCCATCTTGCCGCTGCAGATTGGACATGCTCCTATGGGCAGTCCGTGCGGACACAAACCTGATTTTATTCCTTTTCCTTGTGTTATTGATGTTGTCATAAAAAATCCTTACTTTAAATTAACGTAAGGAGCTTTCAATATTATTAATCGGCTGCCGCAATTAATAATATATATTGAGCATTCCGGCTTTAACGGCTGCGGACCAGCTAAGGATTTTCACCTTATTTTATCTTATTAATTTTTATTCTATTCTATCATAAACAATTTTTAAACATTAAATCTGAAGTGAACTATATCTCCGTCTTGGATTACGTAGTCCTTACCTTCAAGTCTTGTTAGTCCTTTATCTCTTGCGGCAGCATATGACCCCGCAGACACAAAATCATTGTATCCGGTAACTTCTGCCCTTATAAAACCTTTTTCAAAATCAGTATGTATTACTCCGGCAGCTTTAGGTGCTTTTGAACCGGATTTACATGTCCAAGCGTGAACTTCTTTTTCACCTGCCGTTATAAAT
>CANRHJ010000115.1 GCA_947630355.1 Candidatus Gastranaerophilales bacterium
GAAACTACAGCGATGGAGAGCTTACCGCATCCGCAAGCCATCCCTATAGCAGCAACAATCCATAAAGTAGAAGCCGTAGTCAATCCCGTAACGGTCAGACCTTGTCTAAGAACCGTACCCGCACCTATAAAACCTATACCCGTAATTATCTGAGCTGCGACTCTTGAAGGATCACCGAGAGGATAAAGGGTAACTGCAGTTGAAAAACCGTATATCGATAAAACGGTAAATATACATGAGCCCAAACAAACCATTATTTGGGTTCTAAGGCCGGCAGATTTATTTGTAAGTTCACGTTCCAAACCGATTATTGAACCAAGTATAATTGAAAGTAAAATTCTTAAAAGGATATCGGCCTCATCAATGCGGAACCAGTTCAAAATATCATGCATAATTATCTTTCCTTACTATTCGGATCCATAGCATCTCTAATTGTATCACCAATAACGTTAAAAGCTAATACCGCAATAAAAATTAAAAAACCGGGAGTTAAAAGCCAAGGACGTGAGATAATATTAATAAACTCCTGAGCTTCTTTAAGCATATTACCCCAGCTTGCATCAGGCTGCTGAATACCCAAACCCAAGAAGCTTAAACCTGATTCAGACAGTATATATGAAGGAACGCTCAAGGTCATGGCAACTATAACATAGCTTAAAGTTTGCGGCAGTATATGATAAACAATGGTTCTGAAATTAGAAGCACCCATCAATTCCGAAGCAAGGACAAACTCTCTTTTCTTGACGGAAAGCACCATTCCCCTTACAACTCTTGAAAATCCCGCCCATCCTATTAGTGCAAGAATAACAATAATAAGTGCAAATCGCTGTGCACTCGTCATATTCGCTGGTAATACCGATGCAAGAATAATCAAAAGATAAAAACTCGGAATGGACATAACAGCTTCCGCAATCCTCATCATAATGAAATCGGTTTTACCGCCTATATATCCCGAAAATCCGCCGTAAATAAGACCTAAAGGGAAGGAAATAAATAAAGCCAGAAAACCTATTGTCAGAGAAACTCTTCCTCCAAACAGCAATCTTGAGAAATTATCCCTGCCGTTCATATCGGTTCCGAGTAAATACAATTCTCCCCCTGTTTGAACATTATAAAAATGCCTGCTGCAGGGTATTATTCCGAATATTTTATATTTATAACCTTTGGAAAAATATTTTACTCTGTATTTCGTCGATTTATCTTCCGTATATTTAGTTTCAAAAGTATCCTTATCAAAGTATCTGACATAGTTATAGGTATAAGGTAAAGATAGTCTGCCTTTTTCATTGATGATATAAATTTTTGAAGGCGGACAATAAGACATATTTCTGTTTGAATAGTCTTTCGGATAAGGACATATAAAAGAAGCCAAGAATACTGCGGAATAAAGGATTATTAAAATCCAAAAAGCAAATCGTGCAAACTTATCCTTGAGCACGGCTTTGAAAATATTTTCTCGGGGCAGAGAATTCAGGTAAGAAGTATCGGCCATTATGATGCCTCCACTCTCGGGTCAACAATTTTTAATAATATATCGGCTAAAAGATTTCCGACAACAAGCATTACGGTTCCTATCATTAAAGATGCCATAACAAGATTAATATCAGATTTCATAACAGCTTCAAGGATTAATCTTCCGAGTCCGGGATATTGAAAGACATATTCCGTTAGTGCCGCTCCGCTTAGAAGTGATGCAAATTCAAATCCTAAAAGAGTAACCATTGGATTAATTGCATTACGCAGAGCATGTTTATATATTACCTTAGTTTCACTCAAACCTTTTGCTCTTGCAAATTTAACATAATCGGATTCCAATACGTCAAGCAAATTTCCCCTCATTTGTCTTTGAAGCCCCGATAAGGATATGGTAAACAAAACCGTTACGGGTAAAATCAGATGATGTAAAATATCCAAAACTTTTTTTATCGGTGAAAGCTCCGAAAAATTATAACTTGTCAATCCGCCTGTAGGAAACCATCCCGTTTTCACGGCAAAAATTAAAAGCAGTATAGCAAAGAAAAAGGAAGGAATTGCCATACCTATACTTGATAATACAGTTAATAATCTGTCAATCGGCTTTCGCCAATGAATAGCCGCAACTATTCCCAAAGGAATACCGACAAGCCAAGTAAGCAAAATAACAAATCCCGTCAAAAGAAGGGTATTGGGAATACGTTCCATTAATTTATCGGAAACTTTTTCACCCGTTGTACAATATCCCAAATCGCCTTTGACAAAACTTTTTAGCCAAAGTGCATATTGGACAATAACAGGCTTATCAAGCCCGAGTCTGTGAACTTCATAATCAAGCGTTTCCTGCGTTATAGAAGGATTAAGCCTCAGTTCCGCAAGCGGATCTACGGGTGATAATCGTATTAAAAAAAAGCTTATCAACGATACCATAAATAACAACGGTATTGTTTGAATTAATCTTTTAATAACATATCCTGCTATATTCATACGCTAATTTTAGAATATACAGAAAAATTTGGCAATTAGCCAAAACAATCTATTGTAAATTAATATTTCATTCGGAAGAAACATTGATATTTTTAAATCTAAACTTTGATATAATAAACGGTGTACTTAAACGGAATAAATTGTTAATGAATATAGCATTTAACTCAGTAAATCAAACTAAGGAAATATTTGCGGACATGCCTTCCGCTGAAAACAGCTATTTTTACATTAATAAACATACAAAACCGGATAAGTTCGAATTAAGAAATATAAAAGAAAAAGTTATAAAAAACAAAAAAGTTATAATCGGTTTGGCAGTATCAACTGTTGTATCTTCCCTGATATCAATGGTTTTACTAAAAAAGATGAAAAATATGGGAATAACCCCGCCAAATCCTTTAAAATCGATAAGAAAAACAATCGCCGAACGTAACGATAAGACAGGGAGAATGGAAAAACTTATACAAAAAGCCGAATCGTCTTTAACGAATGATGTAGAAAACACGGTTGGACTGGGCTTAAACGGAATGTGTTTTTACGGGCCGAATTCAGAAGGTAAAGAAATTACCATAGAAACTTTCCTTGAGAAAATGAAGGAAAATGGTTATGAAATAGAAAAAGCTCCCCGTATTAAAGATTTTCCCGTACAGAAAGTAGGGAATAGAATCAACAGTCTTATAGAAAAAGCGGAAAAAAGATATAATCTGGACAAGAAAAGAAGCATAATTTTTATAAGAGATGTCGACCAAATGGCGCTAGAACGCAGACAATACGGCGTAAATGCGGTTACACGTACTTTAATCAACAACATGCAAGGATGCTCGAAGAAAGGATATGCATTTATTCTTGAAGCGGTAGACATAAAAAATATTGACCCGGCAATATGTCGTCCCGGAAGGATGGAAAAAGTTATTCTGACACGTCCTATGTCTTACGAAGGTAAAGACATATGGGGAAAATATTTAGAACTAATCAGCGGTCTTACTGATAAAAATAATAAAAAAATATTGATTAACGAAATAAAAGATATAATAAAAGAGAAAGGAATAAATATAAATGATTATTTCTGCAATTAATGGAATTAAAAACACAAATTCTTTGCAAACAAGAAAATCAGTTTCCAAACAACCGAAAATATCGGAACAAAAGGAAAATAATTATGTTAACTCACAAGGGATTTACGGTAAAGCACAAGCACTAAGAAACAAAGTAAGTTTTAAAACGACAGGGCTTGAGGCTCTTGCTTTCGGTGTGGCATACGTTGCATGTGTAAGCTTGGCTGTATATCAGACTACCAAAATTGACATGCAGCGGCAGGAAGAAGAAAGAAGAATACGTGAAGAAAATGAAAGAATAACGGAAGAAATAAGAAACAGATATAAAATAAGTACCGAAGAAGCAGAAAAATTTTATGAAAATTTTATTAAAGTAGCTCAAATACCGCCTACAAATGACGGAAATGAAATAGGTTTAAATGCAGTACAGGGCTACGAATTTGAAAAATACAAACTTTGCATGGATTTAATCAGCCCAATAGTATCTAAAATGAAAAATATACCGCAAAAACATCACGATAAAATTCCAAACGGAGTATTATTATACGGACCTCCCGGAAGCGGAAAAACATATTTAGCTCGGCAAGTAAGTGAACATTTGGAATATTTCGGCGCAAACGTCATAAATATAAAAATGAGCGAAAATCACGTAAAAAACGTAAGAGCAATAGAATCCGCTTTTGAAACAGGATATTATAATTACCAAAAGACCGGTAAATATACAGTAATAAACTTTGAACAGGATTTGGATAATTATTTCTTAGACAGAGCAGAACATCCGGAAGGAGTAAAAGAAGTAAGAGCTTTAATGAAACATGCGGAAAATTGTGCTAAAAAAGGTGTAATATGGATAGGCACGGCTAATAATCCTCAAGAAATAGATTCCGCAATAATAAGAGCGGGCAGAACCGATATTAAGATGGCAATTGGTAATTTAAAGAATTTTGCGGTATCCGATACAATCAAATATCTTCTGTACAAATACGGAGAAAAAGAAAGGGCAGATTCTTTTAATTACTCGGCAATTGTAGATTTTATGAATGAGACAAATTCCGTATACACACCTGCTGAACTTGAATTATTCGTAAGCAAAGCAATACAACACAGAATGTCTGAAAAGCAGACTTTAAATGAAGATATGATAATATCTGAAATGCTAGAATTTAATAAAAACGATTATCCGAGCATAAATCCTGAAACAGAAAAGAAATTTGAAACAGACAAAACGTACATAAGTGATTTGGAAAAGAAAGACAAGGAAGCTGCGGAAGCAAAAGCTTTGGCTTTAGCTAAAAAAACAGCCGCAAAACAAGCTGAAGAAGAAAAAACAAAAGTAAAAAACAATAATCCGTAACAAAGCAAAATTTTCTTTGAAAATTAGTATATAAGAAATATATATCTATATTTACATGCTTTCAAAATTATTGTAAAATAAAAAATAAATCGAGAGATTTGGGATAAAAATAAAAACTTAAAATGCGTAATTTATTACGCGTTTTTGGTTACTTAATAAACAATGGGGGATTAGTCATGGAAAATTCAGAAACGAAAGAGCTTTTTGTTATTAAGAAAGACGGAACAAAAGAAATTTTTGACGTACAAAAAGTTGTTAATGCCGTAAAAAAATCGGCAAGGCGTGTTTTAATTGATTTTACCGAAGAACAAATAAATAAAATTTGCTCTATTGTTGAGGAAGAAGTTAAAAATTCAGGACATAACGAAATACAAATTCAAGAAATGCATAATATAGTTGAACAAGCTTTGGAGAATGTTAATCACAAGGTATGTGAAAGCTACAGAAATTACAGAAATTATAAACAAGACTTTGTCAGAATGCTTGATAAAGTTTATCAGGAAAGCCAAAAGATTATGTACATCGGAGATAAAGAAAATTCAAACTCCGATTCCGCTTTGGTATCAACAAAACGTTCTTTAATATTCAACCAATTAAATAAGGAATTATACAAAAAATTCTTCTTAACCGTTGAAGATTTACAGGCAATTCGCGACGGGTATATATACATACACGATATGTCAGCAAGACGTGACACCATGAACTGCTGTTTATTTGATGTAGCGGAAGTATTAAAAGGCGGATTTGAAATGGGCAACCTTTGGTACAATGAACCAAAGACACTTGCCGTTGCATTTGACGTTATAGGTGATATCGTTATGGCGGCAGCAAGCCAGCAATATGGCGGATTTACCGTTCCCGAAGTCGATAAACTTCTTGCGCCTTATGCCGAAAAATCTTATAACAAACAATATGAACGTTATATTTCAATGGGATTAAGCTTTGAACAGGCAAGAAAAGAAGCGTTAAAAGATGTTCAAACTGATTTTGAACAAGGTTTTCAAGGCTGGGAATATAAATTCAATACGGTGGCTTCTTCAAGAGGCGATTATCCGTTTATCACAATTACCTTCGGTTTAGGTACCGGTGAATATGAAAAAATGGCTTCAATTGCCGCATTAAATACAAGAAAGAACGGACAAGGCAAAAAAGAATGTAAAAAACCCGTATTATTCCCGAAACTTGTATTCTTATACGATAA
>CANRHJ010000116.1 GCA_947630355.1 Candidatus Gastranaerophilales bacterium
GAGAGGCTCTGTCAAGTATTATTTCAATTTCTAAAGTTACCTGTATTACAAGAACTAAAGAAAACCAAAACGGTATTAAAGCGGAGGCGGAAAATTCAACCGTAAAAATTACTCCTATTGGCTGCGCTCAAGGTACGGTTATGGAGGTCAAAGACCTGTTTTATAATCAGCCTGCACGCCTTAAATTCCTAAAAAATTCAAAAACTGAATTCGGTTATATCCAAGAACTAGTTAATTCTTTAGCTCTTGCTAATCCGCATATAGCTTTTGTACTTAAAAATAATGAAAATGAGATAATTAACACCTCTCCAAATTCGGATTTAATCACAAGAATATCTCAAATCTATTCAACAGATGTTATAAAAGAATTAAGAGAAGTTAAAAAAAATGATAAATTAAGCAGTCTTTGTATTGAGGGATATACCTCAATTCCCTCTTACACCCGCACAAGCAAAAAATCGATTTATACTTTTGTTAATTCAAGATTTGTTAAATGTCCTGTTATTCTGAAAGCTATTGATACGGCATATAAAAACATGCTGCCGCAGGGCAGATATCCTCTCACCGTTATTAATTTGACAATCAATACTCAAGATATTGATGTAAATGTTCATCCCGCCAAAAGAGAAGTAAGATATAAAAATCCAAATCAAATATTTAATTTCATCTACAGCGCAATAAATTATGCTCTCAATAATATTAAAACTGATTTTGAAATCAAAAAAAATAATAATACTGCTTTCTGCGGCAATAAAATTGTACAAATCACACAAGAGAATACTTCTGCCGATAATGATACGATAATAGTTCCGGAACAATCCGCAAAAACAATGTTTTCTGACCTTATCAATAATCATCGCAGAAATGAAATCAGTAACAATCAAATAAATTTTAATATACCAAAAGAACAAAACGCTGATAATATAAAGATTATCGGTCAGTTAAAAAATACATATATACTTGTTGAAAATGATGATAATTTAGAAATAATAGATCAGCATATAGCACAAGAAAGATATATTTATGAAAAACTAAAAAGCGAAAAAGAACCTGCTTCGCAGCTGTTAATTGTATCTGACGTGATTGAAACAGATATTGAAGATGCTAATCTTCTTGAAAATGCCAAACCTCAATTAAAAAAATTCGGTTATCAGATAGAACTTTTACCGGAAAATAAAGTTATTTTTAAAAAAATTCCGCAGATTTTATCCCAAGAGAAACCCAAAGAAATTTTAAGTGAGTTATTAAAAAATTTAAAAAATTCTCCTGATAATGATTTAGATACCATAGAAGAAAAAATATTAATTACAACGTCATGTAAGGCATCAGTAAAAGCCGGTGAAAAATTAACGATTTGGCAAATGGAAGATATAGTAAAAAAATTAAGAACGACAAAAAATCCTTATACTTGCCCGCATGGCAGACCGATTTCGCATTTTATTCCGATAAAAGATGTTGCGGCATTTTTCTCAAGGAATATATAAAGGAGTTAATATGATTAGTTTTTTAGGCTTATGCATTGAAAATTTTATACAGACAATCAAATATATAATATCAGGTAATTTAAAGCGCGATAAAGTTATTTCAAGAGCAGCCATGATAAGTTATGATTCACTCCCTATTGCGTTAAGTATTGTATTTATAGCTGCAGTTGTAATATCACTTCAGGTATCAAAACAGTTTTTGATGACGGGTGCGGAGAGTTATGTAGGCGGTTTTCTTGCTGTTGCTTTAATCAGAGAGCTGGCTCCGGGTTTTGCGGCATTGGCTATTAGTGCCAGAGCAGGCACTGCAATTAGTGCCGAAATCGCTAATATGCAGGTAACATCGCAAGTAGATGCCATAAAAACATTAAAAGTTGATCCTATCGGCTACTACTTTGCGCCAAGAATTATAGCGGGAGCTTTTACAATCCCTATGGTGGTTGTTTTAGCTGAACTATTCGGCATATTAGGCGGAATGATTGTTGCTTATTATGCTATCGGACTGCATCCTAATCGTTATATGAATTCCGTTTGGCTTTGGCTTAACACCAGAGATATTTATATCAGTATTTTAAAAGGATTTATCTTTGGTATAATAATACCTTTAATTTGTGCCACACAAGGATATAAGACCAAAAACGGTGCAAAGGGTGTCGGTATTTCAACAACACAAGCGGCAATAAAGTCAACAGTGTTCCTGCTTATGGCCGATATGATAATAACGTTAATATATTATGTATTATAATTAGTCCTGAATACCTGCGAGTCGTTTTAATTCATCAGGCCGCTGTGATTTAACCAAAGCATCTTCCGGAGCAACAAGATTTAATTTTATCAACTGCGCAAGAGCAGCTTCAAGGGTCTGCATTCCCATGCCAGCGCCTGTTTGTATGGCGGAATAAATTTGAGCGGATTTTCCTTCTCTTATCATATTTGAAACGGCATTATTTTTAACCAAAATTTCTTGTGCCATAATACGGCCTTTTTTTGTGCCGTCTGGATTTAATCTTGGCAGCAGGGTTTGAGCAAAAACAGCTTCAAGACATCCGCCCAATTGAACTCTTATTTGCTGCTGCTGACCTTCGGGGAAAACATCAACAATACGATCTATAGTCTGTGAGGCTGAGGAAGTATGTAATGTTCCCAATACCAAGTGGCCTGTTTCTGATGCCGTAAGAGCTAAGGAAATAGTCTCTATATCACGCATCTCGCCCACCAGAATAATATCCGGGTCTTCTCTTAACGCTGATTTAAGTGCATTCGCAAATGAACGTGTATCTTGTCCGAGTTCGCGCTGATGTACAACACTTTTTTTTGATTTATGAACAAATTCGATAGGATCCTCTATTGTTAATATATGTTCGCTTCTTGTTTCGTTTATATAATCAATCATAGATGCCAGAGTCGTTGATTTTCCGCTTCCTGTCGGGCCTGTTACCAATATAAGTCCTCTCGGTCTTTCCGTAACTTTTTGAACTATCTGCGGCAGTCCCAAAGACTCAAATGTAGGTATGGTACTAGTTATTGTTCTGAATGCTGCAGCGTACGTTCCTTTATTTTTATATATATTAACCCTGAAACGTCCTACACTTTCTATACCATAAGACATATCAAGTTCCCAGTTTTGTTCTAAGGTTCTTCTTTGTTCATTTGTAAGCATTGGGAACAGCAAATCTTCAACATTTTGAGGACTTAAGGGCTCATGCTTCGTCCGTAACAAATTTCCGTCAATTCTTATTACGGGAGGCATCCCTGCTGATATATGCAAGTCGCTTGCGTTGTATACTACCGTTTCTTTCAATAAATCGTCTATTATCATTACCAACCTCTTAATTTTTTCTATAAAGATATGATACTAGTTTATTTTATTTTGTACAAGTTTTTTGCATTTTTAATTTTTTCCAAACGAAATATATAGGTATTCCGGTTGCTATTATTATAAGCGTTTTCATTGAACTTACAAATTTAAATACGGTTAAAGAATATATTATAAAAGAACCTGTAATTATGAAGAATGCAGCATAAAAACCGTTCGTTTTTTGTTTAATTTCCGCTTTGTTTTTTATTCTGTAACAAAAAATTCCTATTGCCGTTAATACGTAGAAAATCAATGCCGCGTATATAACATAATCCAATAATTCACTGTAATTACCGCAAAACAGAATAAAAACGGATGACCAAAAACATTGAAGTAATAATGAATTAACGGGAACATTCGCAGACTTATTAACTTTTGCCAAACTGTTGAATAATAAATTGTCCTTAGCCATTTGATAATATACTCTCGCACCGGTCATAATAAGCCCGTTAGCACTTCCGCAAGCTGAAATCAAAATAATAACAGCTATTATAATTTCCCCGAAAATCCCCGTGATATTTCTCATTAATACCAAAGGAACTATATCTTCAGGTGCATTTTGTATTTGCTCGACGGGAATTGAAAATACATATAATATATTAATAAATAAATAAAGAACCATGACTATTATTACGCCCCAGAAGAGTGCAAGCGGAATATTCTTTTCAGGTTCTTTAACCTCTGCCGATATAAAGGTAATATTATTCCATGTAACCATAGCAAATATAGCACCAACGGTAGCTGCCGATATAATTTTTAGCTCCGAAAAGGTAAAGCCGGCGCTAACGTTTGAAAAATTAGATGCAATTATATCATAATTACATCCGAGAAATAACCCGAAAACTATTATACCTACGATTGATAATACCTTTGTAACCGTAAATATATTTTGAGTAATTACTCCGTATTTAATACCTTTAGAATTAATGTATGTGAGGAAAATACAAACAAATAAAGCACAAATTTGCTGTGTTGAAATATGCAGAAACGGCAAATTTATTAAGAAATTATTTGAACTTATAAACGGAAACAGAATTCCCGAGAATTTACCAACGGCAATACAAACAGCGGCAATCGTAGCGGTTTGTATAACTAACAAAAGCGACCAGCCGTATAAGAACGCAATTAAATCATTGAACATTTTTTTCAGAAACATGTACTGTCCGCCGTCTTCTTTAATATTCAGTACAGGTTCCGAATATGCGATGGCTCCCGATAATGAAAACAATCCAGCTATAATCCAAACCAAAAGTAAGTACCAGGCATTCCCGACCTGCCTTGAAATATCGGCGGAAACGATAAAAATTCCGCATCCCACCATAGAGCCTACAACGACCGATATGGAATCTTTTAAATTTAGCGTGCGTTTTAATTCTTCACTCATTTTTAAACCATACTTTATTTAACTTGAAAATCAAATTATATCTTTTACAATATGATATTAATTCGGATTTTACTTCTTTCAATAAAACAAAAACTGCAATAAGGTTAGGGGCAGCCATTACAAGGTATGTCGCATCGGTAAAATCAATTACACTTTTGATATTCATACAAGAACCGATGATAATAAATAAACAAAATGTAATTTGATATAATATAACGCGTTTACATCCGTCTCCGACAAGAAAGCACCAGGCTTTTTGTCCGTAATATGCCCAAGATATTATTGTAGAGAATGCAAACAAAATAATTACAACTGCAAGAATATAAGGGAAGAAAGAAAATACGCTTTGAAAGGCCGAAGATGTAAGCTGTACACCTGTAATTCCGTTGGTATACTTCAAATATTCGCCTGTAAGTATGATAACAAAAGCAGTCATTGAACAAACAATAACGGTATCAAAGAAAGGTTCCAACATGGATACAAAACCTTGAGATACTGGTTCATTAGTTTTAACTGCGGCATATGCGATAGGTGAAGAACCTATTCCCGCTTCATTTGATTGGATTGAACGTCTGAGACCTATAATAATTGCACCTATTACACCCCCGCTTACAGCTTTAGGACAGAATGCTTCATTTATAATTGTGTACAGAGCATGAGGAATATGTGCTGTATTTAAAATTATTATTGTTATACACGTTAGCATATAAATAATGCACATAATCGGAACTATTTTAGAGGTTACATTAGCAATACTTTTAATCCCTCCGACGATAACAAGTCCGACCATAACCGCAATAAACAAGCCGAATAACCAGCTATGAACAGAAAAGAAGCTGCTGTCCCCGCCTGTAATAACTATAAACTGTTGAACTGCCTGATTTGTTTGAAGCATACATCCGCCGCCAAAAGTAGCTGGAATACACGCTATGGTAAAAATATATGCCAGAAGTTTGCCGGTTTTAGGCATGTTTTTTTCGGCAAATCCCTTTACCATATAGAACATAGGACCGCCCGAAACCGTTCCGTCCTCATTAAATGTTCTATATTTTAATGCAAGTGTAACTTCACAAAATTTAAGAGCCATAGCAAAAATTGCACCTGCAGCCATCCAGAACATAGCTCCCGGTCCGCCTATTGATATTGCAATAGCTACACCGGCTATATTGCCTATTCCTATAGTGCCTGAAAGCGCCGTAGCCAACGCCCCG
>CANRHJ010000117.1 GCA_947630355.1 Candidatus Gastranaerophilales bacterium
AACTAAACGCGGCATAATGATGACGGATATATCAGACGGTGAAAAGATAGTTGCACCGCTTACCGAAAGATTATTAGGAAGAACAATTGCGGAAGATATTAAAGATAAAGACGGAAATGTAGTAATCCCCGCGAATACAACAATAAACAGAGATGATATAAGGAAAATAAAACCGTTAGACCTGCATCAATTAAAGGTACGTTCGCCGCTAACGTGTGAACTTGAATATGGTATATGCCAAAAATGTTACGGTTGGGCTATGACGACACAAAAACTGGTTGATATAGGAGAAGCAATAGGAATTATAGCAGCTCAATCAATCGGAGAACCCGGAACACAGCTTACAATGAGAACATTCCATACAGGCGGTGTTTTCAAGGGTGCGGGAGCTATGAAAGAAATTATTTCCGACACGGAAGGAAAAGTTGTAACAAAAATCTTTACAAGAGATTTAAGAACACGTCACGGTGACAATGTTGCAATAACGGTACAAGAATCAGATTTGGAAATAAAATCAGGTTCAAAGACAAAGAAATATCATGTTCCCTCAGGTGCTATTTTATACGTACATGAAGGACAAGAAGTCAAAAAAGGAGATAAAATAGCAGTATATGAACCTGTAAGCGGCGGAGACGGAAGCCGTTTAACGGAAAAAGCCACAAAAGATATAACATCTGATTTATCGGGTGAAATTATATTTGAAGACTTTGTTGCAGATGAAAAGAAAGACAGACAAGGTAACATATCAAGAACTGCAAGTAAAAACGGTATAGTTTGGGTACTTGGCGGAGATGTATATAATCTTCCCGGAGGTTCTTCAATACTTATAGAAGACGGCAGCCACGTAAAAGAAGGCGAAAAGCTTGCGGAAATTCATATTATATCTGAGCATGGCGGTGAAGTAAGGCTCGGAGATAATTTGGTAGTTGAGGATGTTAAATTTGACGGTAAGAAAATAAAGAAAATAGTACAAGGTAAAGAAATTACAATAGTAATTGCCTCAATAACAGCTGCAAATGCCAAGTTTGAGCAAACCAAGAAAGAACAGATATGGACCGTTAATAAGACCGGAGAAAAATATATTGTCAAAGCTCCGATAGATACGGTAGTAGAAAGCGGCATGATAATTGCAGAGTTATCAGATGAAGAATACACCGTTCCTTCAAGCGGAGAAATCAGATATAACGGAATAGAAGTAGATGAAAATCAGATAATAACAAAACCGGGTGAAGTAATATTTATACCGGACGAAATTCATCAGGTAAATAAAGATTCCGCATTAAAAATGGTTGAATCAGGTACATATGTAACAGCCGGAACCGAAGTTGTAAAAGATATATACGCTCATATCGACGGTATTGTTGAAATAAGAGAGTTCAACGATATGATACACGAGGTTGTTATAAGACCCGGAGAAGTATACAATTTAAGCGGAATAAGTGAACTTAAAGTAGATGAAGGCGAAGTAGTAACTGCAGGAACAGAAATAGCACCGAAAATAAAGGTTAAAGCCGATTCTATCGTAACAATATTAGACAATGAGAAAGATACGATAGAAATAGATGACCTTGAAGAAGATTTAGGTGTTGCTGCTTTAGACGAAAAATCCTTATCAAATCAACCTATACAGGTATTGGTAAGACCGGTTCAGAGATTTAAAATTGAGACAAAGGATGTTTCAATAAAATTCAATCCGACAGACGAAGCAATCGATTTGGTACCCGTAACGCAGCTGCAGTACAAAGACGGAGCAAGAGTAAGAAATCTTGACGGCGGAGTTCTGACAAGAACAAGCTTAGTATTGCAAATGCAAGGATATCTAAGCCACTTAAAAGGTTTGGTTGAATTGGATGCTGACAATAACTTAAAGATTGTTGTATTGGAAACATTGATTGTAAGAAGAGAAGCAGAAGGTCAATCAAAGACATCAGCTTCAATGCAAACCGAATTGCTTGTAAAAGAAGGACAAGTTATAGAGCCAAAAACACCTGTTGCAAAAACGCAGGTATTGGCAATAAGTGATGCTGTCGCAAGCATAAAGACAAACAGCCAGGATGTAAGAAGAATACTATTGGTATCCGACAACAGCGAAACAATTATAAAAGTAAAATCAAAACCGTCAGTTAAAAAAGGTGAATTAATAAAAATGGATGCAGTAATAACTGAAGGTGGAGAAACCAGTGAATATTCAGGGTTAGTAACAGCCGTTGACAAGAATTCAATAACAATAAGAACCGGAAGACCTTATTTAATAAGTCCCGGAACGATGTTACAGGTTGCAAACGGTTCATTGGTAAACAGAGGCGATATGATTGCGACATTAGTATTCGAACGCCAGAAAACAGGTGATATCGTTCAAGGTTTACCTCGTGTAGAAGAATTGCTTGAGGCAAGAAAGCCTAAAGATTCTGCAGTTGTAGCCGAATATTCAGGAAAAGCCGAGATTGAAATAGAAGATGATGTACCTCGTTTATACTTAAACGGAGAACTCGGCAGACAAGAAGTTAAATATTCTATTGATTCAAACATTATAGTAGCAAACGGACAGGATATAAAAGCAGGTCAGGCATTAACCGGCGGACCTTTAAATCCTCACGATGTTATAAGATTGAACGGAGTAGAAGCTGCTCAACAATATCTTGTTGATGAAGTACAAAGAGTATATCGTTCACAGGGTGTTGAAATTGCTGATAAACACGTAGAAGTAATCGTAAGACAAATGACAAAGAAAGTAAAAGTTCTTGAATCAGGAGATACTAAATTACTTCCGGGTGAATTTTTGGAATTAAAAGAAGTAGAGCAAGAAAATGCGAAAGTAAGAGAAGCCGGCGGTCAAGAGGCAACTTATGAAGCGGTTCTTTTAGGTATAACAAAAGCAAGTTTAAATACCGAAAGCTTTATTTCTGCAGCATCATTCCAAGAAACAACAAGAATATTAACGGAAGCGGCAGTAGAAGGTAAACGCGATTTACTCAGAGGCTTAAAAGAAAATGTTATTATCGGAAGATTAATTCCGGCAGGAACAGGGTTCTACCATTTAACAAATGCATCTGAGGAAAAAGACCGAGAAGCGCAAAAACGTGCTGCAGAAAAGAACAATGCAAGAAAACCTTCCGCTATTCTGGAAGAAATTGAAGGTATGTTTGGAACACCCGAACTAACCGATTATACAATTGAATAAAAAAACGGAAAACAAAAAATGGCTGAACTAAAAAGTTCAGCCATTTTTTTTATTTATAATAATTAATCTGCCGGTTTTATTAATTTGTTAATAGCTTCTATAATATCAAGTTTACCATCTTTATCGCTATCTTTAAATGTAAACATTGCAACAGTTGCACCTATTAAAAGTGCTAAGCCGTACTTACCATATACTTTTAAATTATTTGAAAAACCTTTAAAAGGTTTACTTAGTTCACCCCTAAATGATTTTATTTCATTTTCAACACTGGATATTACCTTACCTATTTTTGTTTTAGCAAATTTATATGCACCGGTACCGGATGTAATAGCCAATCCGCCGGCTAAAGCAACTCCGCCGGGAGTCATTTTAGAAAATCTATCGGGTTCTTGTTCCTTAATTACCGTCATTTCTTTTTTACTTTGGCTTACAGACGGTTTATTAGTATTTACTACAGGTACAGCTTGAACTTCTTCCATTTAAAAAACCTTTCTTATTTTTACTTACGTATATTTTATAAAAATTAAAAAAAATAATAATTGCCACTAAACAGACATTTTTTAATTTTTTTTTACAAAAACTATTCTACAGGGCAATAGGAAAAATCTGCATTTTACTAAAAAATATTAAACATCACGGGGGAGAATATGAAAAAATTTATTATAATTCTTTTAATTTTTTATAACGTGAATATGTGTTGTTATGCGGATGAAATACAGGATGTCAGATGTTTTTTTAATGAATATACCGATGCCGCAAATAATTACAGCAGCGATTATTTCAAATATTACAGTGAAGATGCAAAAATAATAAGAGTGGTTGAAAAACCCGACGGAACACAAGAAAGTATAAATATTCCGCTTGAAAGATATAAAAGTGAAGCAAAAAAATCAACAAAACTAATGAAATTAAGGCAATATAAAAACAGGTATTTTAATATCAAAATTACGAAGGAAGGAAAAGATTACAGAGTTGCAGCTATGCGAATGCCTTCAACAAGCGATTATAAAGTACCCGCTCATTTTATTGTAGGCAAAGACAATAACGGTGAATGGAAGATTAAAGAAGAATCCATGAATACAAAGGTGCAAAGATTTTTAGATAAAAATTAGACTATTTCATTGTTATCATTCAATTGGACAATAGAAGGTTTAAATTTTTCGGCTTCATCAGGTGTCATTTGCGCATAAGCACAAATTATAATCTTATCACCCACTTGTGCTTTTCTTGCAGCTGCACCGTTCAGGCAAAAATCTTTATTACCATTTTTCCCTGCTATAATATAAGTCTGGAAACGTTCACCGTTATTAATGTTTAAAATATCGACTTTTTGACCTTCAGACATATTGGCTTTGTCTAAAATATTTTTATCTATGGTAATTGAACCGACGTAATTAAGATTAGCATCGGTAACTGTAGCTCTGTGAATTTTTGCATATAAGAATTCTAGTAACATAGTAATTTTATTTTAACAAAAACAAAAATTTTTAATCAATTTTATTTAAAAGAAAATAATTTGACTTTATTTCTTTCCAATTTGTTAAAATTTATTTATTTTCTTTTTCTAATTAAAAAGGAATAAAGTTTTAAAACCATATACGGAGTTTTGTTATTTCACTTACCGAAATAGCATCAAAGGTTTCGTTTGTTTGAGCAAAGCGAGTTACGAAACCTATAATTGAGGTTAGTGAAATAAAAACGAAGTATCGGTTAGAAAACTTTATTTGTTTTAATTTGTTTTAATTTGTTAAAATTTATTTATTTTCTTTTTCTAATTTTTTCAAATAGGCCCTAATCTGCTGAATTTGTTTGGGTTTTAAATATTTAAACTGACCTTTTTTCAGTCCGTCAAGGTTAACAGGGCCGATAGATATTCTTTTTAAAGATATAACAGGATGTCCGAGAAAATCAAGCATTTTTCTGATTTGTCTGTTTAATCCCTGATATAAGACCATTTCCAAAACGGTATTTTTACCTTCAAAAGCAAGTATTCCCGCATAAGCATAAGCTATTTGACCTTTTTCAATTTCAATACCGTTTTCCATGACAATTAAGTCATTTTGATTAAGTTTTCCTTGAGCGCAAACTCTGTAGGTTTTAGGGATTTTAAGTGCGGGGTGAGATATGGAATTAATAAAATCACCGTCATTAGTAAGCAAAAGGAGTCCTGTTGAATCTTTGTCGAGCCTGCCGACCGGTTTTAAATTTCGGACTTCTTCGGGCAAAACATCATAAATGGTTTTTCTTCCTTTTTCGTCATCGGTTGTGGTAATATATCCTGCCGGTTTATAGTAACGAATATATGCAAGAGATTCAGGCTTAATAATTTTTTTATCAATCATAACGGAGTCATTCGGACCGACTAAAAGTCCGAGTTCGAAAACTGGTCTGTTATTTACCGTAACTTTTCCGAGCAAAATAAGTTCATCCGCTTTACGTCTTGAGCAATATCCCGCAGATGCTATATATTTATTAAGTCTGACTTTTTGGTTTTTCATAGGAATATAATAAAATAAAATTACAAAGTTTTAAATATTTTTTCAAAATTAGAACAGGTATCGGATACAAATTAATTTTAACGAAGTGAAACAATTTTTTAACAGTAGAGTTTTAAGCTTATATTTATAGTAAAATTTTATTGTTATGTTTGATAATTTATCGGATAAACTTCAAGAGATAATAAAAAAGACAACGGGAAATGCATCATTAACCGAAGAGAATATGACAGATGCACTGCGAGAAGTAAGGCGTGCA
>CANRHJ010000118.1 GCA_947630355.1 Candidatus Gastranaerophilales bacterium
GCGTCGAAGTGCGGCACCAGATTAGATAAAAACAGTTTATACGGAACACAACCTGTATAGGTTGCGTTCTTGTTTTTTTGCTCCCAACTGTTTTCTTATTACTTTAGACTTCTATTTATATTAAAAGTTCCTTTATTTTTCTTCCCAGTCGGTTTTCTCTTTTGTATCTTTTAATATTATATTTACTCTCTCAAGTAAATTCCTTATTTTGTCCGCAATATCCCAATTCTTTGAAATGCGCGCTTTATTCCTGTACTCAATTATTTTTTCCATTAATCGGTATCCCGATAATACTTTGTCCTCTTCTGTTAAAAAATCCATTTCGTTTTTTATTTCGTCAAGTCTTTTCTGCAATTCTTCTTCAGTTATTGTCTCTTTCTCAGGACGAAAACCCAGTACATCCGTTAATTTAATAAGTATTGAACCGTACTTGTTTATGGCTTCTTTATCTTTGTCCTCCAATGATTTATTTGTTTTGGTTACAACATCAAATATTACCGCCAATGCTTTAGATGTATTTAAATCATCGTCCATTGAGTCCTTGAATAATTTTACCTCCTCGTATTCGTGAATATTCTCCGTAATATCACTGCTTATGTTCTTTTTTACCTCATTTATGGCAGTTTGAATGCGTCTCCAACCCGATTTTGCTCCGTCTAAAGCTTCACCGCTAAATTCAACAGGCATTCTGTAATGATTTGTTAATATAAATAAACGTATTGTATTTGCATCATATCCGCTTAATATATCATCTATCGTTACAAAGTTCTTTAATGATTTTGACATCTTTTCTTTGTTTATGGTTACAAATCCGTTATGCAGCCAGTAATTCACAAATTTACATCCGTTTGCACATTCTGATTGGGCTATCTCGTTTTCGTGATGCGGAAATATTAAATCAGCTCCGCCGGCATGAATATCTATTTGTTTCCCGAGATGTTTCCTTGACATCGCACTGCACTCTATATGCCAGCCCGGTCTGCCTTTACCCCAAGGTGACGGATAACCGTACTCTTCATCCTTCTTCCAAAGAGCAAAGTCAAGTACATCCTCTTTTTTATCAGAAGTCTCCACTCTCGCACCGGCAATCAAATCTTCTATCGGCTGTTTGCTTAATTTACCGTATTCCTTGTATCTCTTTACTCTGAAATATACGTCTCCATCCGACTCGTATGCATAATCTCCTTTTATTAAATCTTTTATTATAGATATCATCTCACCTATTGTTTTTGTCGCAAAAGGTTCTATATCTGGTTTCATTACATTCAATCGCTTCATTGATTCGGAAAATATATTATAATATCTCAGCGCTATATCTTCCGTTGTTTTGTTCTCTTCTCTTGATTTTTTTATTATCTTATCATCCACATCCGTTATGTTACGGCAATATTTGACTTTATATCCGCTGAATTTTAAATACCTGTATAATACATCCCATGTTATATAACATCTTGCGTGCCCTAAATGAGGATAATCATATACCGTAGGTCCGCATACGTACATCGTCACTTCATCTTCTCTTATCGGCTTAAACTCTTCAACTTTATTTGTAAGTGTATTGAATAATTTCATAATATAAATCCTTTTAATTTGTATTTTGCCGTTATGCTCTTGTTTTCAGGCGCAGCTATTTAGGCTAAACCGTTTTGCTTCGCTTTCGCATAACAATAAACCCGCATAATTTACACGTTATCTATAATATTACTACAATTTTTTTTTATGAAAAAGGACTTATTCGGTTATTTTATATAAAATTAATGTATTATAATCTTCCGGTTTAATTGATATCGGAAGTTCTTTTCCGCTTTTATCCACACGCTTCAGACAATAATATTCTTTACCGTTAGCTTCCATTGTGTCTACAATGTATCTGCTTTCGTCATTTGTATTGACATTTTTAAACTCTGTTCCTTCTTGAAGTCCGTATTTTAATCCCTGTTTGGAATTTCCGTGCGGAGGATTAAATATTATACGATTATAAATACTGTTTGCATCGGTTGATGTTTTTATATTATTTATTATATTTTTCTGCTCATCGCTTAAGTTTCCGGACGGAAGTTGTCTTTCCATATTTTTATTATATTCGGTATTTGAGCCGGCTAAATCATGTAATGTAATAACTGCCGAACCTTCGTCATTATATCTCAATATAGCCTGTAAGTAATCATTTGATCTGATTTCTTCTTCGTTTTTAACAGCTATAGGTAATGTTACGGAAGCTCCGTCATTTAATGCACTCAATTCTTTTATACTTCTCAGCTTCGCTATTTTATTGATTTCTTTATAAAAATCCTGAATATATCCGTAATTCTCATTATTTTCATCAAGCCAATTCCAGTGAATTATATTTCTGTTTTGTTGATGATAATTCTTAGCCTTTGTCTCAAAACCCGTATTACCTTCACGATCTCCGGCAAAATCCGTCGGACTGCCGGGCAGTGTTATCAATAATTTATACATTGATTTATATCTGTCCATCGCAGGAAGTAATATTTCTTTTAATACTTCACTTTCAGTCTTAGCTCTGTCTTTTATCTTTGTCCCGCAATATTCTGCTTCATTCAGTACAGTATTTATTGCCGTATCTATTGGACGAGTTCCGAACGCTTCGGCATCAAATTCCATTCCTTTATAATTTCCTGCCGCAAGATGACTTATTGCATTATTTATTCCTGATTTATCTTCTTCATCCAGATTTGTGTTTTTAAATGCCTCCTTTAAACGCATACCCATAGCTATTGCAGAAGGTTTTACTTCTTTGAAATCTATTTCCGATATTTCTTTTTGCAGACACTCTGCCGCTGCTTTTCTGTCTTTTTCTTTTGTAAAATCGGAATAATATAAACCCATATCTATACCTAAACAGTGCAATACTCTGGGTTTATCGTGATTACCTATAAATGTATAAGAGTTTATTACTCCGTCATCAGGACTTTGATATAAAAATCCCGGATTGTCTTTTGTATTATGATTCCAGCCTAAATCCATCTTGTTGCGCAGTTCAAAATTCTTGGATTGCGCTGCTTTCCAATTATCATTCCCCGTTTTCTCGGGAGATTCAAATGAATTAGTTGAAAACATTTCGGGTAATAATGAGAAGAAATAATTATAATTTGCTACACATGTTATTCCTGTCTCATTTAGAAATTTACGTTCGGCATCTCCGGCGCTTACATATTTTTTGTGCTCAGCACCGGGATTTATTCCGTATAAGTCTGCCAAATTTGTTATTTCCGCTGTCGTATATGCATGAGGATTTATCTTTAATACTTCTTTGTTATATCTTTTCCAAAAATCTATTACATTATCCCAAGTATCTTCTATGTCGCATATACCTTCTCTTACACCGTCTATTGCCGCAATATCTTTTGCGGCATCAATTCTCCAACCGAGACCAGCCTCTGTTCTGTCTATTATCATTTCAGCCATCTTGAAATCAGTTGATGTTATTCCTTTGTATCTGTCTGTTATCCCTTTTGTTATTGACTGCTTCTCTTCCGATGTTATATTCTTTGCACCGCGTTTTATTGCATTTATAAGCATCATCGCTTCTTTTTCTTCGCTGTGTACATTGTACGGTATGCCGATTGATTGCATTGTTATTGTATCTGGCCCGTTTTTGGAAACATCCGAAAAATCGAGATGCTCTCCTATTCCTATCTTTGCATCCGGTGATAACGATTTTATTATTATATATTTTGTTATATCAGGTACTGTTTCACTTAATACATATCGCCCGAACTCTGTTACATTACCTTCATTATCCGTTATCGGCTCTTCGGAATGTATTGATTTCACTATTTCTTTTATTATCGGAACTATCGTATTTTTATATACTTCCTCAAAACCGGTGTATGTACTTTTGTATTTGTCAGGTAAATTCGGATTCCCTTCTTTATATAGTTCATACCTTGAAACACCAAGCTCATCATCCGTATTCGCTTTCTTCGCCAAATATGGTGATGTCAATATCCCAAGCAGATTTGTTGCGGCGGGAATTGTTTCCAATGGCATTTCCATAGCCTGTTTTAATATATACTCGTCTGTTGTGTATTCTTCTTCGTCTTCATTTCCCAATTTATTAAATCTGTAATTGTCCGTAAGTACATTTTGGATTACTTCTTCATTTTGCAATACTTTCTCTTTTACTTCTTGCGGTAATTTCTTATCGTTAATTAAACCTGTCAAGGTCTTTCTGTAGCCTTCTTCTGTTTTCTTCGTATTTCTGAACAATTCAGCCACATAACTTAAAAGTGTATCGGCCGTTACTTTTGTCCAATATTTACCTGAGTTTATTGCATAATCCCTTACTGCTAATGATGCCGCCAAACTGTCTTTTAAAGCTTCTTCCCTTTCTAATGAGCTTAATTTTGACATGTTTTCTTGATCATTTTTCTCTATATAAAATCTTAATTTCGCTATATCTACATTCCCGTCCCATAATTCTATTCCGCCTGCGTTTGATTTATTTACAACTCTGAAATTAGTAAAATCCGCAGCACGTTTTATATTATCCTGACGTGTTAAATCCACATGGTTATTGTTTGATTTAGCTATCTCTTCTATATTGTGTTCAAGTTCATACGGGTCTACCTCTATCGCAAACGGATATACGGCATCATCATGATGCGTTATTTCATATATATTCTCCGTATTCTTCTTGTCGTATGTCGTCAAATCAGATATTTTATCGGAAGTTTTCTGCTTTTCACTTGCTAATCTGTCATCGTAAAATTGAATATACGTCGGTTTTTCAGATTTGTATTTTTTATTTTCACCTTTATACTCTCCTTTTTCATCTATAAGGAAAGGTGCATTAATTATTTTCATTCTTGTATGCTTGCTTTTATCCGGAAGTATTCCCAGTGAAATTTTACTATTTGTTCTGAACATCTTGCTTGCATAGGATTTGTTCCCTTTTCGTAAAAGCTCTGACATATGTATTCCGCCTATGCCCTCGTTTACAAGTGCCGCATCCGATATCCAGTTTATTCCGTTTTTGAATAATTCCGTTTGTAAAATTTTAAAATCTTCTAATGTTCCGAAGTCTTTTGATATCTGATATGCATTTTCGGTCCAATATTTATGTGAAGAAATCTCATCTTTTGTATAGGGAGTTCCTACTATCCTTTTTATTCCTTCTTCTTCCGACAGCTTGGGCAAACGCTCTATTATACCGTAAAAATTCCCGCCTAATTTATTTGCGTGGCTTCTTACTGCTTTTGATATCTTCTTTTGCTCTTCCGTGTCTGTTTGGGTTAATGCTCTCGCACGCATAGCCGTATTTATATCCGTCCCGTCTTTGCGCCTTACTCCGGGATTATATCCGTCGGGCATTATTAACTGCATCGGCCCGTTCTTGTTTATTACCGCACGATTATTCAATACCAAATTATATTTATTTGAATCTTCATTTTCTTTATCAAATATTCCTATTACACTTCCGTTATCAAATGCATAGCTTATTTGATTTGTCTTTTTATTGCGTAACTTAAATCTGTATGCAAATCCTTCTTCACTGTTAACATAATCACTTATATCTTTATCTAACGGCCCGTTATCCATACTATCAAAGCCTATATCCGCTTTCTCGCCTATTGAATAATTACCCTTGTCGTCTTTCCTTACGTTATATACCTCTAAAGTACATTCATACTTGTTTTTATCATACAAATAATAAAAACGATGAATATCATAGCCGCTGTTATCTGTTACTTTCTTATGGCCTGAAAATCCAACTTTATAAGCGTTTATACCATTATTTTGAATATTCACTTTTTACTCCTTCGCA
>CANRHJ010000119.1 GCA_947630355.1 Candidatus Gastranaerophilales bacterium
AAGAAATTGCACAAATAACTGACTATTATGATATGTCTTTTGTAAATTATTATACTGCCGCTCCTTTAAAATATTTTTTCCTTGATCCTTATCATCCTAACTGGTTAATGCTGGGTAAAAGAGTTCTAGAGTGCTTATTCAAAAATAATATTGACAAGAAATTAGCTGTTCATATCACAAAAGATAATGTTGACAGTATTTTAGAAAAACAAAAAACAGATTTGATAAATTATTTTGATAAAAATAAAGCCTTCATTGAAAGGTGGAATAAAGAAAACCAAGGTAAATTTTTGGATGTTGAAAAATATAACAAAGAATTAAAATTCAGTGAAATATATAATACTGAATATTGGGAATATTATATTGAGAATAAAATATAATATGACCGTTTTTAACATAAAGATGTTATAATGTAAAGTAAGAAGAACTTGCCCATATTGTTGGAATAACAAAGAAAAGCATAACTGCAAATATGAAAAACTCCTTAAAACTGATTAATTAAACGTATCAGTACAGATAAAACGGATATTGGCAAGTAGAAGAACAGATATCATTTCAAACATCGCTCAAAAAGTGTTCAAAAACGTTTTTATTGCACTTAAAAAATTAAAATACTTACGAAATAAAATATGTTGTTAAATCGCAAAATTACACAACAAACTACACAGATTACACAAAAAAAGCCACATAAATGCGGCTTTTAAAATGGAGGAGGAGGTGGGATTCGAACCCACGGTACGCTCGCACGTACGACGGTTTTCAAGACCGCTCCGATCAACCGCTCCGGCACTCCTCCATCGCTTTTTGTTCGTTTCTCTTATATTAATAAAAAAATAATTTATTGTAAAGTATTTTATACTCTTCGTTTTAATGCAAGAGAAATATTCAAGCGAAAATTTAAACACATTAAAATTACGTACATACTAAGTCTGCACAAGCGGATTATAAGTGTCAAACCGGTGTGCAGCGAAGCTAAAGAAACGGCCTGCAAAAATTTCAGACCTATGCGAATTATGAGAATTATTATATTTTATATTATATTTTCTTTAATTGCTTTGACTGCAGCTTGAACTCTGTCATCCACGCAAAGTTTTTGAAGAATACTGCATACATGAGCCTTTGCCGTATGTACACTTACTATTAATTCTTTAGCTATTTCCGTATTACTTTTTCCTTTAACCAAATGTTTTAATACTTCAAGTTCACGTTCCGTTAATTGAGCTCTGGCATCTTGAACTTCAGTCGTATTAATTAAAGTGACGTTTTCAGGTTTAGGGAAATAATTCAATGCTGCGGAAGAAACACCAGCATCTACCCAGCAAGCTCCGTTTGCTACATTTTTTATTACTTCGGATAAAGTTTCGGGAGTTATATCTTTTAAGCAATATGCATTTGCACCTGCACCCAATGCTGCTATTACTTCTTCCCCGCGTTCATGTGATGTTAATATTATTATTTTTGATTTACAATTCAATTCTTTTAATTTCATTGTTGCTTCTAAGCCGTTCATGCCTGGCAGTCCCAAATCCATCAACACGACATCGGGTTTTAATTTATCTATTAATTTTATGCCTTCCTGCGCATCTTCGGCTTCACCTATCACGTTTATATGTTCATATTCATTTAACGTTGATTTCAATCCGACTCTTGTCAATTTATAATCTTCGACAATTACAACACTGACTTCATCATTTTTACTCATTACCTCTGTCAAAACAATACCTTCCTCTCTAATTTTACAATTAGTCTTCTAATCACTAACTTAATTTAGAACAAATAATTTATTTTTGTAATTAACCAACTGTCTAATTTATAATAGTTCTAAGGTATTATAATTATGCAAAGTGAAGTTTACTTATTATGTATGGTACAGAGCGAAAAACAAGCATTTTTATTTATTTACTTTTTTATCACCGAAACCTGCGACATCATAAATTAATGTTTTCAGAGCATTAGCAAGTAAAATTATACCTGCCGCTTTGCCCAATGTTTTAAATTTTAGTGCAATAACGGATAAAGCCACTATAGGCAGACCGCTTGCCAGTGTTTTACCAAAGTTTAGAGTATATCCTTTAAGTCTGGAGAACATATGTGTATATGTGAAACCCTGTTGAGTATCATACCAAATCTTTTTTAATTTTGATATAGTAGCGCTGCCTTTTGAATATGACATATATTGAGAATATTGTTTATCAAATCTGTCGGCGGAATCGGTACGGTCAGTAACTATTGCGTTTTCACGTCCGTTAACGTGAGAGTCATATATTACGGAAGCAATAGAAACTGCACCAAGTGCTTTTGAAATTACACCTAATGGTTTACCGGAAAAACTTTTTACGGCACTAACCGCCTTACTCATTATTGTCATATTCTTACCTTTTCTTTTACTTCCTTTTATTTATTCCTTTACTTTATTTTGTTATTTTATTCTGTACCGATTTTAATATCGAATTTGCCGCCATTTTTGCTTCTTGTCCGTATAGTTTGTCGGAGCTTTGGAGATTTTTTAATAATGCGACTGTATTTTCATCACCGTGAGCATTTTCCGAAGCTATCGGACTCATTGCCAGCAATCTGTTATTTTCATCGGGATCTTGTAATGCTATATTTAGCAGCGCTGTTAAAGCGGCATCATTATATCTTGAATCATCTTCTTCAAATCGTTTTATTAAATCTGTTATACCCATTCTTCTTACGGTAGCATCAGGGCTTCTCAGATAGCTTTCCAATGTTTTTATGTAATCATCGGTTAATTCTACAATATTTTTCGGTTTTTCTTTATTCTGTTCGAATGATTGGACGGGAGCTGTATTTGCTGGACCCTGTATTGAAGTATTGGCCAATGCATCAGATTCACCATTTTTGCTGTATCCTGCGGGCTTTTCATAAGAAATTGTCTGCGGTGAAGTATTATTTGTATTATATGTATTAGTGCTTGGAGCTCCGGTACCTGAAGGATTATATATAAAAATATTTACCCCAGAAGTAGCCTGCTTATTGTTTGGGCCGTAAACCGATGCGACAGGATATTGATATAAAGGATATGTTACCCCCGTATTTTGTGCAATAGGCGCGGGAGACACATAAACAGAACCATTTACCGCTTTATTCTGCGGTAAATTTGCATTGTTTACACCATATATCTGATTTTGTATCGGAAGTTCAGCCATAGTATTCCCTGCCACTTACATATTTATAAACACTTATTAATTAAAAAACATGCTATTTTTTTGCGCTATTCTTTAAAATTTGTAACATTTAATGTATTCTTTTATCCTGATGATAAAATTTATATAGAGGATTTTATGCAAAAAATTATAATTGCTTCGGACCACGCAGGTTTTGAACTGAAAAATAAAATTATTAAACATCTTAATACAAAAGAATATATCATAAAAGACAACGGGTGTTATTCGCAGGAGGCTGCGGATTATCCCGTTATTGCGAAAGAAACGGCAAAACTTGTTTCTGACGGAACATTTGATAAAGGTATATTAATTTGCGGCACCGGTATAGGCATGTCTATTGCCGCCAATAAAATCAACGGAATTAGAGCCGCAGTATGCACGGATACCACTTGCGCAAGATTTTCAAGACTGCATAATAATTCTAATATTCTTTGTTTGGGTCAAAGAATTATCGGTGAATATCTTGCTTACGATATTTGTGATATCTGGCTTAATACGGATTTTGAAGCCGAACGCCATCTGAAAAGAGTTAACCTCATTGAGAACTTTTACAGCTAGCTATTACATCAACCGCATCTTCCACAGTTGTTTTACAAGGTATCACATCTTCCAAGTATGCAAAAGCAAGCGCTTCTTTTATGTTTGACGAAGGATTTATTAATACAAACTTACCGCCGTTCTCGGCACATATCTTATATATATCCGCAAAAACATAAGCATTTTCCGTATCGAATGTTGTTATATCCTTTAAATCAAACAATACATTATTTATTCCGGTATAAATGGCCGAATTGATATTCTTTATTATTGCATCAAAGATTTTCGGTTCATTAAATCTCTTTATTATATATGACACAATATTATTGTTTATTATATATCTTGTAAAAGCTATATTATTTTCGGTCTGAAATGTGGTACTCAAAAATTTCAATAATTTTGCATGCCAATCTTTATCTTTCTGGATATAAAAATCTATACCCAATTCATAACAATGTTCAATTAAAGAACTGTCATCAGTACCTGATATTACAATAATTTTTATATCTTTAGCCAGTTCTTTTCTTCGTTTTACGGCAGTTTCAACAAGTTCAAAACCGTCTGAAGAATTCGGCATAAACAAATCTATAATTACACAGTCGAAATGAGCTTTCTGCAATTCCTGCATAGCTTCATCTTTATCTCTGGCAACTTTCGGCACTACCCCTATTCGTTTCAAAACCGTACTCAGCTGATATATTGAAAGCTCCAAATCATCGGCTATCAATATTTTTTTGTCTTCAATAGACTCAAGCTTTATTCCTGTTCCGAAAGAATAAATTTTTCTCTCAATTTCTATTAATGCCTGCGTGATATCATTTGTAGTTATATCACCGCTCTCGGCTTTTTCTTTCATTGAGGCCAGTTCAAATATTTTACTTATTTGTTCTTGTGTTAAATCCATTGTTATTAATTCCGAATTTTATAATAACAAACTTAATGTAATTTATCAAGATACTCTTTGGTCTATATACTATCTTGCCATAATTTTTAAGTATTGTTTCACTTATTATCGTCTTTTTGGGTTTTTAGTGACAAAAAATATATTTTAATGTTTTAATGTTATTGTACACATTTTATTATTACCCTGAGGAATAAATTCTAAACATGATTAAAACTTTTTACTTTAAAATTTTTACAATAATATCATTTATGGTTTTATTTTCTCTTAACGCCTTTGCGGATGAGAAAAATATACTGACCGATATAATTATTCAACCGCTTTATAATAACACTTATACTTTAAACCTCCTGTTTAAAGATGAATATAAAGGAAATGCTTTCTTACAGAAAAAAGAAAACGGAATGTACAGTGTTTATATTCCGGATGTCATACTTCCTGATAAAAATTCAAGAATTCTCTATGAAAACCCAAATGATAAACATTACATCGTTTTATCATCTAAGGTTAAAGATTATATCTCCAAGAATAAAAACTCATCTTACGTTCAAATCAACGTTAATATGGCAGGCGATTATTCCGTTAAGCTGGTTAAAGATGTTCAATCTAACTATCCGACAACCCTTCTCATGCTAAAAAATACTATAAATTCAACGGCGTTTATGCTATTTTTAACTGTATTGGCTGCATTGGCTTTATGGAAAATACATAATAAATTTAATGAAACTAAAAATAATTCAAACAGCTATACTTCCTATCCTGTTTCATTTAAAGGCTTTAAACCCAAAAGCGCCATTAAAAATAATTCAAGCTTACACAGAACTAAAGTTAATAATTTTAAAAATATATTCAAAACAGCGCAAGAATCAGGCTTTAATTGCTTTACTCTCCCTATTGATAAAAACATTTCGTCAGGCATAAGTGAAATTAAAAGCAATTTAAAACAAGCATCATCACTGCTTTTGGATAAAACAAATAAAATGATTAAGCTTAAACACACAAATCCTATAACAAAAAGCTACGATGAGACTTCGGAATTAACAATGCCGATGGTTGATGATATTAATCAAAACAAAACCAATTCTTCAACCCTGCCCCATATTTCCGC
>CANRHJ010000120.1 GCA_947630355.1 Candidatus Gastranaerophilales bacterium
GGAGTTTTAAGCTGACGTAATTAAAATATTATTAAATGTTGGGTTACGCTTCGCTAACCCAACCTACGATTGATTTATAATGCAAAATATTTTAATTAAAGGAAGTTTAAGCTGACGTAATTAAAATATTATTAAATGTTGGGTTACGCTTCGCTAACCCAACCTAAAATTGATTTAAAGGTTAAAATATTTTATATTATCTCCTTTATGATAAGAAATGTAAAAAAATGTAACTATAATTTTAATATAATGGAAATTTTACTAAAGGTTTTTTTTTTAATTCCGTAGATTATAATATATGTCCGAGAAAATTTCGCGATAAGGAACGTGAGCAAAATTTTTGAGTGGCAAACTTAAAATGTGAGCACTTGTACGGCGACGATGAGTCGGCGGAAAAATGCGACACCGGATTAGATAATACTCATAAGATTTTGCGGATTTAAATATGTAAAATTTAAAACTGAGTAAAATTAAATAATTCGGAAAAATTAAGGAGTGTAAAAACACTGAAAGGTGAATTTATGAACGAAAGAATTAACGGAACAAAACAAGTGAATGTAAGTTTCGGCAAATTAGGCGAAGCTAAAAAAGGCAAAATATATAAACAATTAAAGACTGAATATAAGAAGCAAAAATCGGTTCAAGATAAATCTGATATGGCAAATTCACCTGTCATAATTAGTGAGCAGTTTAAGATGTTAAAAAAATTGAGAGAAACTGCTCAAAATGAGAATTTAAATAAAGAAATCGAATGGGTGGATAAACAAATAATTCAACTTTCAGGCAGGATATTTCAGACAAATGACGAAAATTTAATAAATGAATATAAGGATTTTAAAGAATCGATATCTAAATCAAATGATGAAGATTTTACACAGGATGTAAGTGAAGATTTAATGAAGTTAATGCCCGTATATACGCCTGTTATTCCACATCAGGATAATCAGGATGAAATAATAAACAAATATACGGATGAAAACGGCAATTTGGATCCTCAAGCGGAAAAACTTATCACCATAGCTTCAAAGGATGATAAAATTGATTTGAATTTATTGAATGCTTTAATTGAGTATTGCGAGGCAGAACCCGGTAAATTTGATTCTGCCTGTGTATATGCGGTTGAAATAATGGCAGCAAACGGAATTAAACCGAAAAATATCCCTTATTATTTAGAAAATATATATTCAACACAAACAGGGAAAGTTGATTTTGTTAAGTTAAAAGGGTGTATGGAATTTCACGCAAAAGGTGTGGATGATATAACCACAATGCATTTTCAAAATTATATAAACAGCAAGGATTTTGACGATGTTGATACGGTAAAAGATTGCATTGTCAGATTATATAATGCGGATGCTCAAGTGGATCCCGATAATAAAATGCATACTTCTACAGTCATAAATATAATAGATATGTTGAAAAAACAGGATGAAAAAACAAATAAGTTTTCAATAGACAGCAGGACAGTAAATTTAGTAGCCCGCTTGAAATCTATTTTAACAAAATCAAGACACAAAGAACAGAAAGAATATCAAAGTCCTTTAAATACGAAAAAGGAAAATTATGAAACTGTCGATATGTTGAACTCAGCGGAAGATAAAGATTATGCTAAGTTAAAAAGACAATATGAAGAAATAAGCCAGGAAAATGAAGAAAAATTGTTATTGAAGTTTATTGAAAAGTACACAAATTCCGACAAGAAAATAGACAGTAAATATATCAGAATAGCAAATCAGTTAAAAGAAGACGGTATATTAAATGAAAAATTGCTTGATTTAATGGATTATTGTATAGATTCGGAAGGTGATCCCGATAATGACAAATTGGCAGCCATAAAGACATTGAAACAAGCTGGGGTTCTGAGTAAAGATTTGCAATCTTTAACGGATATTTGTGAAGATAAAACTGCCGATTCTAAGGAAATAAAAACTATATGTCAGCTGTCTCAAGCAGTAATACCGGCAGATGATGTAAAATATTTTCTTCCGACCGCGCTGAGTTCTGAGGATGTATGTGATTTTATCCAAAATACCTATACATACTTTAATAATAAAGAAGATATAATGCTTTTAATAAACATGTGCCGAAATAGTGACAACGAGATTGATGAAAATGCATTATCAATAGTGGATAATTTGTTCTTTAATGCGGATACAAATTTAAGGAACGAAGAATTTACGGAAATAGCCGACGAAATTTTAACAATTGCAAGGATTTCAAGCTATGAAATCAGTGATGAAGCTGCGGGTATTTGTTCAATTATGAGTAAAAACAATTCAACGCCTGATGAGATTAAACAAGGTCTTTTACTTTGTTTGGACAATCAGGGAATATTTGATGAAAAACTCTCGGATTTATTATGGGACTTATCCTCCAGCAAGTTAAATTTTGATAACTCTGAAATATTTGAAATATTAAAATATTGCAAAACGGATAAGATGGAAATAGATTATGACAGAATTGAACAAGTTAATTCTTTATTGAAATCGGATTTTGATAAAGTTGTTATAAAAAGTTTAATTCTGGGGTAATAAATCAGAATAAGAAGATAATATAAAATCGGAATTTTTGATTTTTAATAATAAATCTTGGTTTTGTGTTGTTAAGAATTCCGTGATTTTATTTGACAAGGGAGTGGAATTATTTCCGTAACAGGGGTGAAGAATAAGTTCAGTAGAAGATATGTTTTTAATTTTTTTAAGTCCGCCTAAAATGCTTTGTTCATCCATAAATCCTGTATATAAAACACCTATAAAATTGTCATTTGTTAATATATTCGTGTTTTTTAAAGACTTGAGATTTATGGCAGTGAGCAAATTTAACAATATATTTTTAAAAATATTGATGATAAATTTTTTATTTAGTGATTTGTTAAGTATGAAATAGGGAATTTCATGCTGTGTTCTTATAAAAGGTATGTTATAATCCTTTGCCAGTTTAAGAACGAGATTGAATATCGGGGGAATGGCATGAATATGGACATGTGAATCTATATGAGATAGTTTGCCGGTATACTTCAATGCCGTTTCAATTTGTGCCCTGAATTCATTTTCAATTTGTATCAGGAAATTTTTATCATACGATTTATAAAATAAGTTAATAAAAGAATAATTGAATATATTATTTTTATCCGTAAGTAAATTTGCACAAGAAATAGATTGACCCTCAACAATATTAAGGTGTATGCCCAAGTCAATATCGGGAATTAAACGTAGTGTATCAACGGCATTATTAAAACCCGGCATATTGACCAATAAACTTGCGGAAGTGAGAAATCCCGATAAAACACCGAGTTTAACCGCCTCATTAACTTCATAAGAATATCCGAAATCATCAGCATTAATTATTAGTTTTTTCATTTGCATAATACTTTTTTATAAATTAATATAATAAATAGATTTTAACATAAAAGGCGGACAATATGACATCAACCCCAATTTTATCAGTAATTATTCCCAGCTACAATGAGGAAGAGAGTATACCAACAACCACAAATCGTTTATCTGAATTAATAAAAAAATGGAAAGAAGAAGGCAAAATATCCGGTTCCAGTTTTATAATGTATGTCGATGACGGAAGTGACGATAAAACTTGGGAGTTAATTGAGAAATATTACAAAGAATCACAAGGTGAAGTAAGAGGAATAAAGTTCAGCAGAAATTACGGAAATCAAAGAGCTATACTGGCGGGGTTGTGTGAATCGGAAAAGCAGGGTGCGGATTGTATAATAACAATTGATGCGGATTTACAGCAAGACGAAAATAAAATTATCGACTTTGTGGAGAAATATAAAACAGGAGCGCAAATAGTTTGCGGTATCAGAAATGACAGAAATACAGACAGTTTTTTAAAAAAGATGACCGCAATCGGTTTTTATAAATTAATGAATATATTGGGAGTAAACATAAAAATTAATCATTCCGATTATCGTTTGGTAAGTTCCGAAGTGGTTCGAGTATTAAATAAATTTCGTGAAACCAACTTATTTTTGCGCGGGATGTTTAACGAACTCGGATTTAAAAAGGATTACATATATTTTGATGTAAAACCTCGTAATAAAGGGAAATCAAAATATACTCCGTTTTCTTTATTCACGCTGGCATTAAACGGGATAACTTCATTCAGTCTGGTGCCGCTCAGAATGGTAACTTTTATAGGATTTTTAATGTCATTAGTAAGTTTTTTAATAGGTATAAGTGCAATAATAGATAAATATATTACTAAAAATTTTGTACCCGGCTGGACTACAATTGTGGTAGCTATAGGTTTTGTAAGCGGAATACAGATATTATGTCTCGGAATAATAGCGGAATATCTCGGACAATTGTTTCAGGAAGTTAAAGACAGACCAAGATACATAATAGAAAAACAACTCAGTTAGATTTATCTTCTTCTATCCATATATAGGTTTCCGGCAGACCCGGCAAAAAAGGATTGTTTATATCCTTATTATTAATTGGGTTTGTAATATAATTGTCAAGTTTAATAATCCTTTTTTTTATTTGACTGAAATAATTTAATATATTCATAATACTTCCGTTTAATATGATTCCGAATATGCGGTTATTCAAGCATATAATAATATTATTAAGCCGGAATTTAGAAAAAATAAGGTGCAAAATAATAATTTTTTACTAAAACGTTATACTTGTGTATAATATAGAAATGACAAGAAGAATATTAATAGCAGATGATACAAAAAGCTGGGTTATATTACACAGCGAAATAATAAAAGAACTTTACGGTAATATATTTGAAATAACAACTGCCGCAAGTGCAAAAGAAGCTTTAAATATATTAAATAACAGTATTGATAATCCGTTTATACTGGTAATTAGCGATTTACAAATGGAAAATGACTTTGAGCCGAAATTGGCGGGCGAATGGCTTATTGAAAATATAAAGAAAAGCGAGAGCTTATCCAGAACAAAGTGTGTAATAATTTCTTCAATGTATAATGTTGAAGTTATAGCAGAGAATTTGGGTGTGGATTGTATATCAAAACAAATGCTCATAAGAAATAAATTGTTAATGAAATTCATGTTCGAAAAAATAATGCCGTTTTTAACAAATATAAAATAATTTGATTAATAAAATTTTATGTTTATGGTAACATAAATTTGATTATGATTAATTTAGACATGTCGAAATATTCAATAGTAGTGCTTGATGAAGTGCCTTCAACAAACGCATATGCGCTTGAGAATATGCCGTTTCTGGAAAACGGAACGGTAATATTTACAAATCATCAAACAAATGGGCGCGGTAGATTTAACAGGGTTTGGGTGTCGGATGACAGTGAAAATATTTTTATGTCACTTGTTTTAAAGCCTGATAATATTGAAAATTACCCTTTTGCCAATCTGACTCAGTATTTATCGGTTTGTGTTTGTAAATTGCTTGAAAAAGAATTTAATCTGAAGCCTCAAATCAAATGGCCTAATGATATTCTTTCAGACGGATTTAAAATATCGGGGATATTGGCGGAAACACAAATGAAGGATAATAAAATTGAAGGTATTATCTTGGGGTTGGGACTTAATGTAAATATGGATATTGATACACTTAACGCTATTGACCAAAAGGCTGTTTCTATAAAAGTATTAACGGGTAATCTGTATAACTGCGAAACCATTGTGCGCAAATTATTGGATATTTTCTTTGAAAATTACGATAATTTTGTTAAGGATGGTTTTAGTTTTATTGAAAATAACTATATATCAA
>CANRHJ010000121.1 GCA_947630355.1 Candidatus Gastranaerophilales bacterium
GTTATTCCCGTAATTAATATGTTCATTTTAACCTCTTAATATCACACCTAAAAATTTATATTTTCAATATTTTTATACTGTTTTATTTATGATAAAACAAAAATTGCTTTTATTAAGTTTTTTTTGCAAATTGGTGTTACAAATTGTTAATAACATTACATATCTGCAAATGTACTATTAATACTGTTCCTTGACGGAAGATTAAATCTAAGCCAAATTATAGTCATAAATACAGCTTTTTTCAGAAAATTTGAACTTATTTTAATAAGGGTATGACCTGTTCTCTCAAACAATATTTAAAACGCAATTCATACTCAGCTGTTAAAATATTCTATTTTAAAAATTTATTTAAGTATTTTAGTCTCTTATATAATTTTTTATTTTCGTTTAAATATTTGTATAAACAAATAATATCCTTGTAATTTTGAATTTTATTACAATATTTTTTTATAAAAATATGACTTTTATATTTTTGAAGCATATTTGAAAGATTTTTTATTTTCTTAAACTCATTGGTTAGCTTATCATTATAAGGAATATTAGTATCATAGACAGAAAAAATCCCAATTAATTCCTTCATAAAAGTATTTTGGTATTTATAAGTTTTATAAAATATATCATTATGTTTTAAAATATCAAATGCTAATGACTGCCCTTCATTTAATCTGTATCCTGCGGAAATTGAGTATGTAAACTTGCCTTTTTTTTCCGCTTTTACTAATGAACAGCATACTAAATATAACGGTATATTTAATGATATTTGCTTAATCTCATCATTGTTAACATAGTCTAATATTTTTCGATTAAAGACAAAAGCGGGTGCGGGGGTTTCCTGCTCTAATTTTAATCCTATATATTCAGAATTATACGGGCAAAGAAAAGATAAAAACTCTTCATTTGTTATCGGCTCATGGGCAAGTGTTTCATAAGAATATGGTTTTCCTGTTTTGTCGTAGTGCTTTATATAAGTTCCGGAATATGAAAATAAACTGTTATAATCTTTTAAGGTCTTAATGCTTTTATATATGTGGTTTTTATGCATAACAGAAAACTTATCAAGTATGATAAAATATTCACCTTTTAAATGCGGAATAATATTTATAAAGCTTTTTCCCCTAAATTGTTCGGCATTAATAATATCAGCATTCTCTGTGTTTTTTAGCGCATCGCAGCCGGTAACTATAATCAAATGAATATTCTTATAATATTGTTTTTCAATCTCTCCTTTTAAAAGCTTAAAATCTTCTTCGCTATCCGCAAAGCAGATAACATCAATGATATCAGGCTGTAAGGATATATCCGTCATCTTTTGTTTTTGCTCTTCTATATAAGGGATTAAACCTTTAACCTGATTATCTAAGGAAAGTTTTTCTATAAATATTTTTTGCGATTTACACGCCATATTATATGCTTCATCAGGATTTTTGTTTATATATTCTATAATTTCTTTTAATTTAGCAACTTGTTTTGATTCGTCTTCTTTAATATCTATATAAAATACGGAATCTCCAAAATATTTTCTGACATACGGATTATCATCAGATATTATAACGGCGCCGGCACAAGCTCCTTCGTATATTCTGTTAGATACAGACCCTATTGCATTATGGCAGAGTGAATTTAAAGCAAGGCAAATACCTGCTTCATTGATTTTTTTGATTACAGAATAACCGTCTAAAGGAATAAACCCTCTGTAGGATTTAAATCCTTCCCATAAATTTCTTCTATTAAATGGCGGGCCGTATATATCAATCAGATTATTTTCATCGCAATAGCGAAGAAGCGTAACATATCTTCCCCCCCCCGTTACAAATTTTTCAAGGTTTATTCCTATATAGAATAATTTTCTTTTATCGGTTTTTTTTGGAGGTATCGCAAAATCTGCGGAAATTGATGATGTAATATTATATAAATTTTCGTTCGGAAAACTTTTATTATTTAAACAATCATTTTTTGCATCTTGTGTTTCATATCCGCCTGCTACAATATCAAATTTATTCATATATGTGTTGTAGGTATTAATCCCAAAATTACTGAAAAACCCTAATGGTGCCCAGTGAAAAAATATACTGAAGGTATCGGGTAAAACGTTATCTTTTGCTATTCCATATGTATAAAAACAATCAAGATTAATATTATCCGCAAACTCCTTGTCATCAAAAGTGTAACAATTAGTTTTGAGTTTTATATGCTCTATATCTTCTTTATTAAAACAATATTCTAACCTTGCTGAAGTTTCTTGTTCGGCAGCTCCGCCTCCGCTAAATGTATCAAAAAATGCAATTTTTTTCATTTGGGAACTCCTCAATATTACTTACTAATTCCGTATTTAGTAATACGTTTTTATAAATTTAAACCTTGCAGCAATAAATTATCTGTTTCTTTTTTGAATTTAATTAATCTGCCTATATTTGCCGTTTTACCTGCCTGAATATCGCTTTCTTTATCACCTATTAGTATTGACTTGCTTAAGTCAATGTTAAAATCTTTTTGCGCTTTTAATATCATACCGGGATTTGGTTTTCTGTCATAAGACTCTTGTTTGTATTTTTCTATAACCGCTTCTTTATGGTACGGACAGTAATATTCCGCATCAATAGGGCATCCGTGCTTCTCAAATTCCGAGTGGACATAATCTCTGAACTTAAAATAATCTTCTTCCGTATAAATTCCTTTTGCAATTCCCGCTTGATTTGTTACCACAATTAAAAGATAGCCTTCCGACTTTGCTTTTTTGCATAAATCAAATATTCCGTCAACAAATTCGCAGTCTTCAATCTTATAAACGTGGTGTTTATCAATATTTATAACCCCGTCTCTATCCAGAAAAAGCGCCTTCTGCTTTCCTTTTATGTGGTATTTCAGTTCTTTGACGGCTTGCTTGTAGCTGTCGGGAATACCTATATCTATAAAATAATCATCGGCTCTGTAAAACTTCGGTTTTAAATTTTTTATCTCTTTTTCTAAAATATCTTTTTCAAACGAAAACTTTTTGGGTAACTCCTTATTAAACAAGGTCTTATCAATATAGTAAATCCCCGCATTTATAAAACCCGCTTCAACGCTATCTTTTTTTTCGCAAAAGTTTACCACTCTGCCGTTTTCAGTTTCAACAAGTCCGTAGCGTGAAGCATTATCAACATACTTTAATGCTAAACCAAGTTTCTCCCCTTTCATATCCTTATAAAATTGAGTATAATCCATTTTTACAAAAGTATCACCGTTGATTATTACCGCATTATCAATATTAAAAAGGTCAAAAGCCTGTCTGATTGCTCCGCCCGTTCCCAATAATTCCTCTTCTACAGAATATTTAACGGGTATTCCTTTATAATTATCCTTAAAATAATCCTGTATCACTTCTCTTTTATATCCGACACAGAAAATAAACTCATCCGTACCGTAATTTATCATATTTTCGGTTAAATATTCCAAAAACGGTATGCCGTTAATATCCGCCATCGGCTTAGGCACGTCTTTCACAATATCTCGCAGTCTGCTTCCTATACCGCCGGATAGAATAACGGTTTTCATTTTAAAACCTCTTGTTCTTTATGATTTTCTTCGGTTATGTATTTTAAACGGTTATAGGAATGAAGGGAATATAACTTTGGAGCATAATGTATAATTCTTGTTCCGCCGTTTTCTATTTTAAAGGGTACATGTATAAAATCTTTTAGTGCTTCTTTTATCTTAGCATGGTATTCAGGCTTAGCACAGAACAGCATAAATCCGCCTCCGCCGGCGCCTAAAACTTTTCCGCCTAATGCCCCGTTTTGTATCGCTGTTTGATATATATCATCAATGTAAGAAGTCGTTATGTTATCAGTTAAACTGCGTTTTAACAGCCACGATTCATGCAGTAAATACCCGAAATCATTAAAATGACCCGTTGTTAGAAGTTTTACGCCCTCTGATACCATCTTCTGCATTTCGGATAACTGCTTTATATTTTTCTTTGCCGAATCAAGCTGTTTTTTTGCCACCTCGCTTGATGTTCTTGAAACACCCGTAAAGAATAAAAGTAAATAATCATTAAAAAGCTCTTTCCTCTTTTCATGCATTATTACGGGTTCAACCTTGAAACTTCCGTTTCTGTCTATGGTTATATGGTTTAAACCGCCGTATACCGTAGCTATCTGGTCTTGAATACCGCCATTTTCTTTTAATACGTTCCTTTCAAGATTTATTGTCTCAAGCGCCAAATCTTCTTTCGAAATCATTCTGCCTTTTAGTGCTTTTATCGCCATAATTAATGCGGCAGAAAATGCAGAACTCGAACCTAACCCCGAACGTGCAGGTAAATCACATTGATTGCTGAGCTCAATTCCTCTTTTTACTTCATAATATTTTAAAGCACCTCTTATTGCATTATGCTGTATTTCATCTATAGAATTAGGATACTCCAATATCCTCCACGCTATACGGTTTTTGTATTCGGGATGAAAAGGAGGTAAATATCGGCAGCTTATATAGTTATAATGGTCTATTGATGTTGAAAGTATCTCTCCGCCGTGTTCTTCATACCAAGTATGATAATCGGTTCCGCCTCCGAAAAATGAAATTCGATATGGACTTTTTGTTATTATCACTATTTATTTTCCTTTCCAAAAAAATAGTTTTCTACTATTCCGCATATTATATGCCCCGATGCTATATGCATTTCCTGTATGTTATTTGTTATATCGGACGGTACATTTAATGTTATATCTGCTTCTTCTATCATTTTTCCGCCTGATTTTCCCGTAAAAGCAACCGTCTTAATGCCTTTTTCTTTCGCAGTCTTAAATGCCTCCAGTATATTCTTGGAATTTCCTGATGTCGAAATTCCGACTAAAACATCTCCTTTAACCCCTATACCCTTTAACGGCCTTGAAAAAACATTTTCATACCCGTAATCGTTTCCTATCGCAGTCAGGGCTGATGTATCCGTCGTTAAACTTATCGCAGGCATGGGGTTTCTGTCTATTTTATATCTGCCCATCAGCTCGGCCGCCAAATGTTGAGAATCAGCAGCAGAACCTCCGTTTCCGCAAAATATTACCTTATTACCCCTCTTCAATGCTTCTATCCAAATATTTGCAATATCCAGTATTGTCTGAGACTTATCTTCAAGAAGCTTGAAATTCTCTCTTATCTGCTCTATTTGTGATTTTATTTGTTCCATATCTTTACCTTTGTAAGAAATTTTCGCCCTTATTAACTCTGTCTCTCCAGTAATTTAATAAATCCCGCATAGTTGTTTCAAACGGAATTTCAGGTTTCCAGCCCGAATGCTTTGTAAATTTATCCGTATTTGGAACTTGAAGGTCTGCATCAATCGGTCTTAATCTTTCAGGGTCAACTTCTACTTTGATTTTATCCTTCATCGGAGATAGAGAAATTAAATAATTTAACATATCACCGACTTTACAAGTATATTGACCGCCGATATTATAATACTCTCCTCCAATCGGATTTACGGTTAACAGCATAAAATAAGCTCTTACAGCATCTCTTACATCCGCAAACGTTCTTAAAGAATCAAGATTGCCAACCTTTATAACGGGCGGAATAAGTCCTTTTTCAATCATCGCTATTTGTTTTGCGAAAGTGCTTTCCGCAAACACATCACCGCGTCTGGGACCTGTATGGGTAAACATTCTTGTTGTCATAACTGTCA
>CANRHJ010000122.1 GCA_947630355.1 Candidatus Gastranaerophilales bacterium
TTTATTCTTTTATCTTCGCGCGTTGATGTAAAATCACTTTTATCAAATATTTCCAATCCGACATTCTGATCTATTAATCCGCTTTTTACGACTGCAAGTAATGCGGAATCTCTATCGCTATTGGTATATTTACCTGCTTCCAAATATACCGTTACTTTTGAGCCGTCCATACTCCTTTTTGCCGCAATTCCGTTTCTTGCCAGTAATGTTTGTATTTCTATTGCCTTACCCTGATTATCTGTCGTTACTATATCAAATTGCTCTTTCTGCAGCTTCTCAATCGGTTTATTGCCTCCTGATGCATTCTTATTTGATACGGCAAATATTACTGCCGTTATTATTATCAAAACAAGTAAAGCCGCTCCGCCTATTACGGAGTATAATATCGTCTTATTTTTTAATAATTCCTGAAAATTCATATATCCCTAATCTTATACTATTACTTATTTGATATTATACATTTTTTTTTGATTACGGGTAAGTTCTTAACACTTATATAGAAATTTGCATTACTGCATTGTATGCAGCTACAACCTTTGACGTAACTTGCGATGCTAACGTTATTCCAAGCTCGGCCTTTGCTATTGCCGTTGTTACGTCATGTATATCCACTTCGGAATCACCCGTTAATTGCCTGTTCATTAATTCATCAGGTTTATCTATTTCCGAATTTATACTGCTTACCATGCCTGACAATACCGATTTAAAGCTGCTTCCTTCGCTTTCTTGCAAGGAATTCACTCCAAAGCCTTTCAAAGAAAAATCGTCAACGGGCATTGAAGAATTTATTTTTGAAAATATGTTTACATTCGGAACTAATCTGTTTTCTATCATATATTTACCTCATCTATAAATAATTTGCCAGTACATTTTTTACATAATTTTGAGTTTCTTTAAAAGGCGGAACTCCGTTGTATTTATCAACATTTCCGGGTCCTGCGTTATAAGCTGCCAAAGCTAAAACCAAATTACCGTTATATTTATCCATTAGATTTTTTAAATATCTTACACCGCCGTCTATATTTTGAACCGGATTATATGGGTCACTAACTCCCAATAATTTTGCGGTTCCCGGCATCAGCTGCATTAAGCCTTGCGCACCTGCCGATGACTTGGCATTCGGATTATATCCAGATTCTTGTTTTATCAATGCATTTACGAGCTTTTCATCTACTCCGTGTTTCTTGCTTATTTTTGATATTAAATCTTTTATGTGTGATTTTTCGGCTTTCTTTGTATTTGACGGGATATAAGGCACTTCCTGCGGAGTTATTTCCTTTTTGGTTATTTTTTCGGCCTTTGTTGTTTTACTTGTTAATGCTCCGAATTTTATACCGTTTTGTGGTTTATTTATATTAAATCTTGTATGAACATTTAAAGATGAATTCATTACATCCTGAAAAGTTTTAAATTCAGGTCCATCAGGCAGTTCGTTTACTTGTGTTCTTGTCTGTACATAATTATCAATTTGTTTGGCACGTGCAATTGCCTGCGCCTGACCGGATGTATTTAAAAGATTTTGTATTATACCAGTAAACATTACACACTACCCTTTATTTATTTTTAACTTCCTATTGATACGGCTCTGTCCGCCATTGATTTCGTCATTGTTAATATTGCTATACTTGCTTCATAAGCTCTTTGCGCCATAATTGCATCTGTTATTTCCACTAACGGATCAACATTTGATGCTCTTATATATCCGTTTTCATCCGCATCGGGATGTCCGGGTTTATATATCTTTTCACCGAGTGTCGGATCTTCAACTATGCCTGACATAGCTACACTACCTGATACATAAGGAAGTGTACCCGCACCGAATGCCGATTCTTTCATTTGGTTCATTACACTTAAAAATGATGTACGGTCTGTTGATACTACAAGCGGTATTTTCCTCGTGTAGTTTGGTGTGTCAATATTTGCTATATTCTTTGAAGCTATATCTAATCTTGCTCCGTGTACTTTCAGGCCGTCACAGCCTGTATTCATCGCACTAAATATTCCCATTAGCCGTTACCCATATTTATTACCGTCTTCATCTCTGTTATTAATGATGTCATACGCCTTACTGCTACAGCATATAACATTGAATTTTTCTGCATTTCCGATAATTCCATTGCAGGATTTACTCTCTCATCCGATGTTTCAACCGTAACCGGCGAAGGTCCCATCTTCGCCGCAAGTTTAGTTTCCAGTACATTTGACGTTCCGCCTAAGTACTGTGAAAATGAAATATCTTTTCTTCTGTAATTCGGTGTATGCATGTTCGCTAAGTTTGTTGCAAGTGCTTTATGCCTTTCCGCAATCAAATCCATCGCATGCATTGTTCTTGATATTGAATTCTCTTGATTTATCATCTATTTACCTTCTTATTGATTTAATTGAAGTGTTTTGCTGTACATCGAATTTATTGCTTTCATTATGCTGAAACTTGCAAGCATTGATGCATTTAACCTCAGCATTGAATTGGTTTCATTGTATAAATCAACGTTTGTTAATTCAAGATTTCCCTGCTTAAATTTTGTATGATTTTTTGATAATACAGGTTCTCCCGACTCTGCCGTGAGATAGAATTTATTGTTATCACCGCGTTTTAAACCTTCGGGATTTCTGAAATTTACAAGCGGTATTGTCCCAAGTGTTTCTCTTTGTAAACCGTCATTTGAAAATACTTCTATTTCTCCGTTTGGTTTTATTACAAGATTGTCATACGACAACGGAACTTGTATGCCGTCACCTACCAGCCAACCGTCATTTGTATACAGATATCCTTCTTTATCAACGGTAAATGAACCTTCTCTTGTATATGATACTTCCCCCGTTTTTGATGTTACGGGTATAAATCCCATACCGTCAATTGCGACGTCAAGCACTCTTGATGTCCTTTGTATTGCACCGGTTGAAAAATCGGTACGTTCAACTCCGCTTAAATATCCGTTCTCGTTTAATATCTGCTCAAATCTTATACCTTTATACCCGTTCGTATTGTAATTTGCAGCATTACTTGATATATATCCCATTTTCTCAAACTGGAGTTCGGAATTCACTATACCCTTATTGATTATTCCTTGTAACGTCATTTATTTTACCTCTCTATGCGCTTAATGATGATATTAGTTTTTGCAGATTTGAATTCTGTATTTGATACAATTGCATATTTGCATCAAATGTCTTTGGATATAACATCGCCTCTAAAAATTCCGTCTGCAAATTTACATTTGAATATTCATTGTAATATTGCCTTACATTCGGATGTAAAACAGCTGTACCATCAGGTGTAACAACCGATAATATTCCAGCCGTTTCAAATTTCCTTGTTCGGGTATTTAATACTCTTACCGCACCGTCTAAATCTATTGATATATCTTCCAATCTGTCAGGAATTATAGGCAGTACTAACGGAGTTCCCATATTAGTCAATACCTTTGCACCGTCAAGCGTACTTATTTCACCATCTTTATTCATTTTAAATCTGCCGTCTCGGGTCAATCTTATTCCGTCTTTCGTTAATACCTGAAAATATCCCTTTTCGGCAAGCGCACAGTCTAACGGATTTGACGTTAAGCCGAGCCTTCCCACTGAATTATCCGTCGTTGTTGATACGGCATCTTCACCCAGAAATTCCGCAAATGATGATATTACCGGTATCTTCCTTTGATATCCTATCTTATCAAAGCCCGTTATATTTTCATTGGCTATACCCATTAGTATTGCCTGCCTTCTCATCGCCCGTATATTTTGTACTATACCGGGTTCGGTATAATGTATCGTGCCGTTTATCATACAACTTACCCTTTTTCTCTTCTTATAATGATATATTATTAAAAGTCAAAAGTACCCGTTTTTATGGTGGAATTATTCCTCTTTATTTAACTTTTTCTACTTCATTTGTATGATTTTTTGTATAATTAATTTATTGTATGTTATGATATTGTTGTATATTAGCGGATTGGGATTATGAAATATAAAATTTTTATAACTGTCCTCGTTTTGTTTATTGTTAATTCATTAAGAGCGGAGGCAATTAAAATAGGACTTAAGACTAATGCTAAAGAAGTTAAAATAGCATCTTCCGTTCCGGCTGAAATTTATGACGGCTTAAGAGATAAAGTTCTTTATGAAATTACCCCGATGAAAGTTTATGAATTTAATACAAAAGGTAATCAGATTTCTATTGTTATAAATAAAAGAGACGTAAAACTGGGAACCAATCAAGTCGTTATTAAAACAAAACAACCCGGATATTTATGCTCAAAACGTGCGTGGTATCGCGGTGACTTTATTATTAACAACATGGGTACAGGTTTAACTCTCATTAACAATGTACCTTTGGAAGAATATTTAAAAGGTGTTGTTCCCTCAGAAATGCCTTCAAAATGGAATGAAGAAGCTTTGAAAGCTCAGGCAATTGCGGCAAGAAGCTATGCTGTCGCAACAAGAAATGCAGGAAAACACGCATCTCAAGGTTTTGACCTTGTTGATACTACTGCCGATCAAGTCTATGGCGGTGCAAGCGCGGAAAAATTATCAACATCCAAAGCTGTTAATGATACTAAAGGTATTGTTCTTGTTCAGGATAAAAAGGTTCTGCCCACATATTATCACGCAAGTTCCGGCGGACAAACAAAAGTTTGGAATTCAGGCAGCTCTTTCCTTCAATCCGTACCTTCTTTTGACGGAGATACAAAAAAGAACGGACACGGAGTCGGCATGAGCCAGCACGGCGCTAATAATCTCGCACAGCAAGGTCTGAATGCCTATCAAATCCTTGATTATTTCTATAAAGACTTTAAATTCGCAAAACTCAGCGATAATTGGGATATTTAATTATTTTAACTCGTCCGGTATATATTTTGTCCAATCTTTTTCTAAATTTTCTATAAAATTATGAGCATCCAATACATCATCGTACGTTATCGGCTTGGGACTCTCCTGTATTTGTAATTCGTCATCTTCTTTATCTTTTATTGCCAATGCGCCGCTGCCTAACAATGCTATACCGAAACTCTTGCCGCACTCCGGACAAACTATCTGCAATACCAGTAAATTCTCTTCTTCACGCTTTATTATTATTGCTTCTTCGTCAAAATCATGCCTGCACACACTGCAGCATAATCCTGAAAATAATCTCTTTAATTTTGATTTATCCATATTTACCTCTTTTATTATATATTAATGTTTAAAATTTTGTAATTTTGGGTACTATACTCATGTGTAGTAATTTATATAAAGGAATTGCGTTATGGATGGTCTTTACTTATTATTATTCGGAGCTTTAATGTACTTACTTCTGATTGCACTGCCTTCTATGTTTGAAAAACGCAGCGGAGCTCATTAAAATTATTTTGTCCGAGAAAATTTCGCGATAAGGAATGTGAACGAAATTTTTGAGCGGCAGCTTTAAAAGGTGAGCACTTGTACGGCGACAAGGATCGGAATTTCGGACGGACGCAAGTCCGGTAAGCGAGGGTAAAGCGAGTGCAAGACGAAGTCGAGCGAGTGGCTATCCCGAGCGAAAAGAAATTTCAAGACAGTCGGCATCGAAGTGCGGCACCAGATTAGATAAAAACAGTTTATACGGAACACAACCTGTATAGGTTGTGTTCTTGTTTTTTTGCTCCCAACTGTTTTCTTA
>CANRHJ010000123.1 GCA_947630355.1 Candidatus Gastranaerophilales bacterium
AACGAAAAATTAATGGCGGAAAAAATAGCAAGTCAATTATCTGAAAGAGGATTATATTTAATAGGACTTGATGTTATTAATGAAAAAGTAATTGAAATAAACGTAACAAGTCCGTGTTATTTTATCAGAGAAATAAATCAGCACTACGGAATACATTTTGAAGACAAAATAATCTCGCATTTGGAAAAACTTATTTCGGAACATTTTTCACAAGAAAGGTTGTATGCTCTTAACAAATAAATCATACTTATTAACAAAACCTGAATTAACACAAATTTTTTATTCAGGCTGTAAAAATGAGACAAATATCGGAGTAGAGTCCGAAAAACTGCTTGTATATAAAGATAATCAGCAGGCAGTAAAATATGAGGATGTGGTAAAAATCCTTAATATGTTTGATGAAAAAGAATGGCAGAAAGTATATGAACAGGGGCATTTAACGGCATTAAAAAGCGATTACGGAATGATAACACTGGAGCCGGGCAGTCAGATAGAATTAAGTTTGAAACCATATAAAAATTTGGATGAAATAACAAAAAAGCTGGAAGAATTTTATATTCTGCTTAATAAATACTCAGAGCAAATCGGAGCAATAGTTATAAATAGAGGCATTCACCCCGTATCAACTTATAAAGACATTAATATAATTCCTAAAAAAAGGTATGAATATATGACAAAATACCTGCCATCTAAGGGATTGACACCGTTTGTAATGATGAGGGAAACAGCGGGAATACAGGCAAATTTTGATTATAAAAATGAACAAGATGCAATAAGGAAGCTGTCTCTATCCGTAAAAATGAGCCCTATTATAAGTGCATTATATTCAAATTCTCCGATAAGAGGCGGGAAACTGACAGAATATAAATCCTATAGAGCAAACTCTTGGCTGAATGTTGATGAAACCAGATGCGGGTTTATAAGTAAAAAACTTTTTGAAAAAGAACTTAATTTTACATTTAATGACTATGTTGAAACTCTTTTGGATGTACCTATGATATTCATTGAGCGTAACGGCTGTTATTTCGGAACAAATATAACATTCAGAGAATTTATGGCAGACGGATACAGCGGTTTAACCGCCCAAATAAGCGATTGGTTAACGCATATCAGCTTATATTTCCCCGATGTAAGATTAAAGAGTTATATTGAAATAAGAAACCATGATGCACAAAATTCCTCAATGACATACAGCGTTCCTGCATTTTGGAAAGGAATAATCTATAATCCAAGCGCAATTGAGGCAATTGAAGATATTTTACAAGATTATTCTTATGAAGATTTTATTAAATTGCGCAGTGATGCGCCAAAATACGGAATAAATGCAAAGCTGAAAAGCACTGAAATTATTGAATTAATTAAAGAATTTTTTAATATATCGCGTGTAAGCCTAAAAGCAAACGGGATAAATGAAGAAAAGTATCTTGACAGTGCTTTTGAATACATTGAAAATAAGCGCACTCCCGCTGATGATATAATAAGCGAATATAATTAAAAAAGACGGGAATTCATTCATTCCGAAGTTTATAATATTTGCCAAGTTACATATTCAGCATTAAAATTATTGATTAATCACCCCAAATATTTTAGAATGGTGGTATGAAAAACTTTTCTGTTATTTTTTCAATATTTGTTTTAATGAATTGCGTTTTTGTCAGCCATTATTCCGCATTTGCTGATGATATAAAATATAGTGATTTTGATTTGTATAAATATTATGTTTTAGACCGCATAGACGGTCCTGATATTCCGGGTTATGTTACAAAATTTGCCAATGAAAATAATTGTTTTAGCATTATGAAATGTTATTATTGGAGTCATAAAATTTTTAAAAATAACGGCGGAGTGTATTCCTGTAATAAAAATGGCAGAGTACAGTATGTTTATGATAATCAAAAAAAACTGCGCTTTGCCAGATGGTATGAAAAATTTAAATTTAGAAAAACTATATATGAAAATTAATTAATCTTTCTCGGTTTAGATATTTGATTTAATATTTTTTTATTAAATTCTTTATCATCCACTCTAAGTATTTTAGGAGGCTTAGGTTCTTCCCACCATTCATATTGATATTTAATACTGCTTAAAAATTTTGAATCAATGTTTATTCCTGATTCTTTGATTTGCGGGTCATAAAATACTAAATTATTATTTGAATCTTTTGTGACTGTTACAACATGTCCTATTTTATTTTTATTAGATGAATTTTTCCATATAAATGCGAAAACATATCTTTCACCTTCTTGTACTTTTTGGTCAAGATAATTAATACAATCAAATTCATTTTTTGCTTTTATTGTTGTAAACTCAGGGGTTTTTCCCGTTGCAGGGTCAATATATGCTATATTTGGCCTTTCTTCAAGTTTGTCTTTTAAATCTCCCCCCAAAGAAATATCTGTTTCTACATCAAATCCCCTTAATCTTGCTTCAAAAATTGCTACACCTGCCTGACAGTTTGTTTTATATGTAAGGTTGCCAAAAATATTATAATTAGGATTAACTCCTACAATAGCATCCTCAATCGTCATCGGTTCACCTTTTTTAACACCTGATATTTCATCTAAAACTATACTTGCAGCACCTCCTGTTATACCGTTTGGTTTATATTCGGTATTATCAAACAATATATCCGCTCTTTTCTGAAGGTCATCTTCGGCGGAAGATGTATTTCCCCCGCCGCCTCCGCTAAAAGTAAATCTTCCTGTATCATCTCTCGGATGATCTTCTTCTCTCCATTCTGCCATTCTTTCTCCTTCCTATTTCTCTTTCTTTGACTCATGCCGGCAGCTTTTGCGCATACCAAGCTTTATTTTGCTTAATTCCGTTTACTAAATTTATCTAAATTACATTATATTGTAAATATATTATATTAATTTCTATCTGATTTTACAAGTTTAAGTAACTACACAAATTAATTACAACATAATGTAACATGTTCACAATGCGATTTTGAGATAATGTTAAATTTTATTAAGATATATGTCAAAACTATTTAATATCAACAACGCTGACACCGTCGCCGCCTTCGGCGCTTTCACCCGCGCGAAACTTTGCCACATAAGGAGAATTCATAAGATAATCTCTTATCACTTGTTTTAAAGCACCCGTTCCATGCCCGTGAATAATATAAACAGGAGATAAATTAACCAAACTGGCTTTATCAAGATAAGCTTCAATTTCATCGAGTGCTTCTTCACAGCGGTAACCGCGCAAATCAAGCGTTTGTGATAAACTGCGCCGTTCAATTGCAAAATCTTTTTTATAAAGCCCTTTTGCCTTTGTCGCACGTTTAATTAAGTTCTTATTTAAAACAGCGAGTTTATTTTGTTTAACCTTTGTTTTTAATTGCCCCATTTGAATTTGAACATTTTTATTTTTATCTGGCAGGGAAAGAATTGTTACTTCCTGATTTAACTCGGTAATCATGACATTGTCACCGATTTTTGCATTTTCCCAATCGACAGGGGTATATTTTTCGGCAGCTTCGTCTTCATCTGCGCGGAAGCCGGAGCGCATGGCTGTTTCTATCTCTGCCAAGCGATGAAAACTTCTTCTGGCTATTTTTTCGGATTTTTCTTCCCTCATTTCTTTAAGAATATCTTTTATTTCATCGCGTGCCTGTTCAAGTGACGTTTCATATTTTTTCTTATAAATATGAATACTTTTACTTTTATCTTTTTTAATTTCGTTTAATTTATCATTAAGACTTTGTTCCAGGCGTTTTACATTTTCTTCTTTTTCTTCAATTACGCGTTTGGAGTCCGATAATTCCTGCTGAGTTTTTTGGAGTTCTCCTAGTACTTTAGCCGTGTTATCTTTTTCGTAAAAGTAGGTTTCTTTGGCATTAGAGACTATTTCATCTTTCAAGCCCAAATTTTTTGCAACGGAAATTGCATTACTTGAGCCCGGAATACCTATTAAGAGTTTATATGTCGGTTGAAGTGTTTTTGTATTGAATTCAACGGATGCATTAATAAATCCCTGTTTCAAATATGCCAATGATTTCAGTTCTCCGTAGTGAGTTGTGGCGATAATAAAAGCATTTTTCTTTTGCAGATACTCTAATATAGATTGAGCCAAAGAAGCTCCTTCTTTAGGATCGGTTCCTGCACAAAGTTCATCAAGTAAAATCAAGCTTTCACTGTCAGAATGATTTATAATATCTATAATATTTGTCATGTGGGCGGAAAAAGTCGAAAGATTTTGCAAAATACTTTGTTCATCACCGATATCGGCGAATATTTTTTTAAACGGGTAAATACGAGCTTGATAGCAGGGGATATGCATGCCTGCTTTGGTCATGAGAGTGAGCAAACCCGCAGTTTTTAAAACAACCGTTTTTCCGCCCGTATTAGAGCCTGTTATAATCATACAGTTTTTATTTAAATCGATATAAAAATCATTTTCTGTTATATCTGTTTTAGACTTAATTAAAACAGGATTTTTCATCATTTTTAAATCTATAATTTTTTCATCGGAGATATCTGCGGCAGTTCCGTCAAAAGAAGCGGAATATTTTGCTTTAGCGAAGATGAAATCAAGCTCAACCAATTGGAGATTGGAATTAAATATTTCATCAAAGTATTTACCAATCTCATTAGAAAGCATTTTTAATATACGTTCTTTTTCAATAATAATCTTCAATTCGGTTTCACGTATTTTGTTATTTAAGCCGACAAGAATTTCAGGTTCAATAAAAAAGGTTTGATTGCTTTGAGAGACATCGTGAACAATACCCGATACCTTATTTTTACATTCGGCTTTAACCTGAAAAACAGTTCTGCCATTTCTTTGGGTATAGACTGTATCTTGGAGATATGAAGTAAAATCGTTGTTTTGAAGCAGCGAAGAAACACAAGCACGAACATTTGATGTAGTATCTCTTAAAGTTTGGTATAAGCTTTTTAACTCGTTTGAAGCATCTTCTTTAACGGTTAAAGAAGGTGTAAAAGTGTTAAATATCTTATCCTCAAGAGATTTATCGGAATAAAGCGCATTTTTATATTGAGAGAGTTCAAAAAAATCTTTAGAGATATCATCAAGGAAATTACGCATTAATCTGGAAGTTCTTAAAGTTTTTGCGATATTAACGATTTCTTCTTCATTTAAACGCAGCTTTTTTTTAGCATCTTTCAATGGTTTTTCAATGTCAAAAATATTATCAAGCGGGATGTTAAGGGAATTAACAATCAAATTTTTTGCTTGAGAAGTAATCAAGAGTTGATGTTTAACGGTATTAATATCATCGTAAGGTGAAGCACTAAGGCATCTTTCACGTCCGATAGTGCTGACAGCAAAAGAGCTTAAATATTGAAGTACTTTATCAAATTCTAAAATTTCTTCTGTCGGTTTATTCATAGAGTAATTATAAACAAAAAAAAGAAGGATAAGAAAGAAACTTACCCTTCTTTTTAATATAAATTAATTGACTATTTTTTAGCTAAAACTTTACCGTCAACAATTTCTTTGAATTTTTTACCTGCAGTAAATACGGGAGCTGTTTTAGCAGCGATTTTAATTTTAGCGCCGGTTTGAGGATTA
>CANRHJ010000124.1 GCA_947630355.1 Candidatus Gastranaerophilales bacterium
TGATATTCATCTTCCTCCTGAGCTTGAATATCTTTTGGCAAATCCGGTTCTTTTTGCGGTTTTATCTGTGCACGATTGATTTTTTGGGATAAATCGACAGAGTCGGATAAAATAATATCTATATCTGGATTGGGGATATTTAAATATTTGGAAACGGCATCAACCAGTGCTTGATGTTTAGCACCTTCCTTCGCTTGTTTAACAAACATTTCTTTTGAAAATGCCACAGTAATTTTATTTTCCGTAATTTCAACAGGTCTTGCGAGGTTAGAATAAAAAGCCCGATTTGGCGGACTGGTTATGGATTGAATAATAGAAATCCATAATTTGTTCATATCCGAATTGCCGTTTCCGGAAGGTGTTTTATCGGCATCAAGCGGATATTCATTTGATTTATTACTGCTGATTGATGGTGTTTGTGCAAAATCACCGGTTGTTTCCGTTCTTTGTTCTTCTTCGGTTTTTAAAGCAGTGCTGTTTGTTTTAACGGCATCCGCATTTAACGAATTTTGTTTAATTTGTTTAAATTCTTCAACTTGTCCTATTTGCAGGCAGCCTGACTCTATTTTATTTTCAATGGCTTCAATACGTTTCAATAAATTATCAGGAGAAGGAAGATTTTTATAATTTGTCAAATCGATAATACAAAGTTCAAGCCATAAGTATTTATCGGTTGAATCTTTTATTTGAGCGGAATAATATGAAAGTTTATCAATAATTTGAACTATTTCAGCCGAAGAAAATTTATCCGCCTGAAGTTTTAATTTATCTATATTTGTTTCATTAATTCTTGTCAAAGAAAAAATCAATCCTGAATCGGAGCAGTTTTTTAAAATCATTAAATCTCTGAAATATTGAATTAAGTTAGATACAATTTGAACGGGTTCGTTACCTTTAGAATATATTTCATCAATTAAAGGAACTGACTTAGAGCAATCCGCATCAATAATATTTTGAGCGATTTGGTATAATGAGTCCACAGATATTTTTCCGAGAATTTCATAAATATCATCAACCGTAATTTGTTTGTTAACACCAAGTACACTGATTTGATCCAACAGAGCTAAAGCATCACGCATACCGCCTTGAGAATTTTTTGCAATAGCGAATAAAGCATCTTTAGAAATATTAATATTTTCTTGTTGAGAAATAAAATCCAATCTTTTAACAATATCATCCGTAGTAATTCTTCTGAAATCAAAACGCTGACATCTTGAAATAATGGTATCCAAGACTTTGTGAGGTTCGGTTGTAGCCAGAATAAAAATAACATTTTCAGGCGGTTCTTCAAGTGTTTTTAACAATGCATTAAAAGCATGAGTAGAGAGCATATGTACTTCATCTATTACATATATTTTATATCTGCCGTTAACGGGGACATATTGGATTTTTTCAAGAATTGCCTGAGTATCTTCAACACTCCTGTTACTTGCCGCATCAATTTCTATAACATCAACGGGAACGGAGTTCATAATATCCAGACAAGCCGGACACTTACCGCAAGGGTTAAGAGTAGGTCCTTCTTTACAATTGAGGGACTTTGCCAGTATTCTTGCAGAAGATGTCTTTCCTGTACCTCTGGGGCCGCATAACAAATATGCGTGTGCTATTTTCTTTAATTCTATTGCATTACTTAAAGCATGAACGATATTTTCCTGACCGATAAGGTCATGAAACGTTTGCGGTCTATATTTACGGTATAACGGTATATATTTATTTCCCAATTGATTGCTCCTAAAATATTTGCTAATATCAATTATATATTAATTAATAAAAAAAGTGTGCAATATGAATATAATTAAACCAAAAAAATTAAAAATCGGCGATACAATCGGTATATTAGCGGTATCAGGCAAAATAAAAGAGTATCAAAGAATAGAAAACGCAAAAAAGTTTTTTGAAAATGAAGGTTATAATGTCATAGTATCGGAAACATGTAAAACATCTCACAGATACATGGCCGGCAGCAGCGATGAAGAATGCATAAGAAATCTTGAGGAGTTCTTTTCAAACAAAAAGATTAATGCCATACTCTGCGCGAGGGGAGGTTACGGAACATTAAGACTTATCAATAAAATTAATTGGGATATCATAAAAGATAACCCCAAAATTTTCGCGGGATATTCCGATATAACAATACTATTAAATCTGATATTCCAAAAAACGGGAATAATAACTTTTCATTCTCCGATGGCAAGCGGAGATTTCGGCTCGGACATTAATGATTATACAAAAGAAAAATTTTTTAATACGCTGAAAGGTGAAACAAAAGTAATACAATCAGAAAATGGTAAAAACTATTATAAAGGTGAAGCTCAGGGTATTTTGACCGGTGGAAATCTTGCTTCATTATGCTGTATGGACTTTTTACCCGATGAAAATATAATTTTATTTATTGAAGATTTAAACGAACCCGTTTATAAAATAGACAGAATGTTAACATATCTTTTTAACAATAATGAATTCAGGAAAAAAGTAAAAGGAATTGCAATCGGAGAATTTTTAAATCTTGAAGACAAAAGTATGTATGAAGATTTAATTTTTGAGTTAGGCAAAGAATTAAAAATACCCGCAGCTGACGGATTTAAAATAACTCACGGGAAGATTAAAGATACCGTTCCCGTCGGTGCAAAAGGATTATTCAACACACAAGAGGGCACTATAACCATTTTAGAGGACTATACGGAATAAAAATTAATCAGGTTTGCTATTTTAACATACTCAAGCTTATTTACCTAATGAATAATTCGTTTTGCACGTGCAAAGAGCATAAATGACTTCAGATACAAAACAACTACGGATTAATTAATACCGACGGATTGAACCAATTTAGGCACAATCAATTTCCAAGCCTCATAAGAGGGATGGAAATTATCGGGACTCAGATATACTTTATCGGTCAAAACATTTTTACCGACTAAATCATCGGTATATATAACTTCAATTCCCTCATCTTTAAAATGGTTAAGAATTTGCTGTTTTTCAAAGATTAAAGATGAACCCCAATCGGCATCCTGATAAACCAAAATTATGAACTTCGCATTCGGAAATTTTTGTTTTATAAGTTTGTTTGACTCATCAATCATTTTAATAATCGGTTTTTTAAATAATAATTTTTTATATTCATTAAACTGTATAAATTCTTGAATTAAGAATACGGAGAATAACGGATAAATAAATTTAAACTTAGGTACTATTAAGACTAATTTATCATTAACAAGCTTATAGCGGTACTGTAAAATAGGATCCATACACCAGCTTCTCACGGTCAGGCTTCTGAGGAAGTGGCTGTCAATAAGGACGTAAATAATATATTCGGGATTAATAATTTCATTAGTAATATTTTTATCGTTTAACTGATAATACAGGAAAGGAATACCTGTTGCGTAAAGTCCTCTGTTGTAGACGGTTCTGCCGGTATAATCGGAGAGAACCGCCGAAAAAGTTTCGTTATCACTTAAATTACTCCCCCAAGTGAAAGAACATCCGAATATCGCAATCGAAGGTTTATTTGAATTCACGCCAATACTTACCGGTCTGAAACGTGCTTTCCTTTCTTCGTATGAAGGGTATATGACTTTCTCATAAGTTAACATGCGGGGGAAATTTTTATTTACTTTTAACATAGACTCAAAGTTATACTTATATTTATTATAGACAATAAAATAAGAGCATAATTCAAGAACTCCCGCCAAGAATATAACTAACAATAAAGGTATAATTATTTTTTTATAATCCGTTTTTTTCATTTCACAAATTTTATAAAACTGACATGGATAATTATAACTTGATTTTTTAATTTAATGACAATAATTAAATTAAAGTATTATTTAAAAACCCAAAAAGGTATAGTATAATTGGTATTATGCAAGAATTAATTAAAATTAAAGAATTAAATATGCATTATCCCATAACCGACGGATTAACCGGAAATATAAAAGGTTATACATACGCATTAAACAACGTTAATTTGGAAATATACGAAAATGAAATACTTGGTTTGGTAGGGGAATCAGGCAGCGGGAAATCTACGTTAGGGAATTGTATACTGAGACTGCTCAAACCGACAAGCGGAGAAATATATTACAGGGGAGAAGATATAACCTCAAAAACGAAAAAAGAACTTCAAGAATACAGAAAGAGGGCACAATTAATATTTCAAAATCCGTATATGAGTTTAAATCCGAGAATGAAGATATACGATATATTAAAAGAACCGTTTATCGTTAATAAATCTAATCCGGTGTCGCACTTTGCCGCCGACTCGCCGTCGCCGTACAAGTGCTCAATTAAGAATAGGGAAAAAATAGAAGAAAAAATAAGGGAAATAATAAGTTTAATCGGAATGAAAGAAGAGGTATTAAACAGGTACCCTCACGAATTTTCCGGCGGTCAGAGACAGAGAATAGCAATAGCACGTGCAATAATATTAAATCCTGAGTTTATAGCGGCAGATGAACCCGTAAGTGCTTTAGATGTGAGTATACAAGCTCAAATCATTAATTTACTGATAAAATTAAAAGAAAATTTAAATTTGACAATGTTGTTTATTTCACATGATTTGAGTGTAATAAAATACATATCGGACAGAATTGCCGTTATGTATTTGGGCGAAATAGTCGAACTTGCAAGCAAAGATGAATTATTTAATAACCATAAACATCCCTATACGGAAGCACTCTTAAATTCGGTACCACACCCTCAGGATGATACAACGGAAAAGAAAGAAATAATAAAAGGAGAAATACCCTCACCGCAAAATCCGCCCAAAGGCTGTAAGTTTCATACAAGATGTCCTTACGTAACAGATAAATGCAGGATAGAACATCCCGAATTTTATGAAATATCACCAAATCATAGGGTAAGGTGTTTTTTATGCGAAAATAAAAGTTAGCCGGTTTTGCCTTTAATCAAAGATTGAAAGCATAAAGTACAAGCTGTATGCTTGTGCTTTTTTGTCAATTTATTTTTAATTTAATAAAATTTTAAAATTATGATAAAATAATGTTATGGCAAACATAAGGACATTTATACAAGAGACCATAACATATCAGTTGATAATAATGTTTCTGAACCACGTTAAGGAATTTTGTGAAACATTCGGAGATATTGCATACAGATTTATTCAGGTTTTAAAATATCTGTTTTTATTTCAGATTAACCGAAGGCAGCTGATAGAGCAGGCATCGCGATTTGCGGTGGATTCACTGCCGATTACATTGTCAATAGTATCACTGACAGCAATAATATTAGCGATGCAAGTAGCCCCCGAGATGGTGAAGCAGGGAGGGAAAGACTACATAGGACTTCTTGTGGCATTGACAATGGTAAGAGAGATAGGCGTTATAATGTCAGGATTTGCCATAATTTCAATGATAGGCTCATCGCAAGCGAGCGAACTTGCAACAATGAGAGTAACAGAGCAAATTGATGCCATGAATGCATTAAAGGTATCACCTTTTAAATATCTGTTTTTACCGCGAGTGCTTGCGGGATTTATTATGATGCCGTTTGTAGTAATTATAGCAACAACAA
>CANRHJ010000125.1 GCA_947630355.1 Candidatus Gastranaerophilales bacterium
TGAAGCGCCCCTTGTATCCATTGGTTTTCCGTCTATGGGTTCGCCTAAAGGACTTATTAATCTGCCCAGCAAAAAATCACCCATTGGTATTGTTATTGCTTTTCCTGTTGTACTTACCAAACTTCCCTGTCCTATTCCTGCTCCGTCATACAACAACAGTAATTGAGCATTTTCTCCTTTAAATGCAACAACTTCCGCAGGCTTTTTTTCTCCCTCTGCAGTTTCGATAAAGCACAAATCTCCGATTTTTAATCCCGGCAGTTTTACTTCCACAGTTAAACCGAGCAATTTCGACACACTTCCTTTATAAGTGTATAATTTTGTCGAATTGATTATCTCAAACGCCATCTTTTTTACGTATTCTATTGATTTTTCCTGTGATTGTTCTATCATTTTACTGCTCAAAATTATAATTTAACGATTCGCCTATTGTATCTACTGCTTCTACCCGTATATCAGTTATCAATTCAGAATATGAAATAACGACTATTGTGGGGATGTGACGTTCCAATAATTGATAGAGAGGAAGTCTTATTCTGGGAGAACAAAGAATTACGGGCTGTACATTTATATTTTGGTGAGCTCTTATTAATGTAGATGCCGCCGATTCAATTAACTCCTGAACCTGCAGGGGATTTAATAAGAACATAGTCCCAAGCTCGGTGCGTTGACAGCTGTCATCCAATGTTTTTTCCCATTCGGGAGAAAGCGTTAACGCATATAATATCTTATCATTCGTGCAATTTGCAAGACATATCTGTCTTCCGAGTGCTGCTCTTAATCTTTCCGATAATATATCAGGTTCTTTGGAAAATCTTGCATAATCACACAAACGCTCAAATATATACATTATATCTTTTATTGAAACTTTTTCTCTAATTAAGTTTACAAAAATCTTTCTTAAATCGCTTGTTGAAATAATTGTAGGAACTAAATCGTTGACAAGTGTGGGATCTTGGCTCTTAACCAATTCCATAAGCTTTAATACGTCGGTTTTTGTCATTACTTCATCAACATACTTTCTTACACAGTCCTGTAAATGGGTAATTATTACATCAACGGAATCAACAGCCGTAACATCCGTTTGGTTCTTCAAATATTCCGTATCCATCCAGTAGGCTTGTGTTTGATATGTCGGATCAACACCAACTATTGCATCTTTGGGAACTTCTTTGCCTGTTGCATCCCATTGATCGGCAATTACCATGCTCTTTTTAGGATATACCGTACCTGTTGCAACGGTGTTTCCGCGAACGGATATCATATATTCATTTGCGCCTATTGCCGATGAGTCCATAATTCTTATATTTGGTATAATATAACCCAGTTCATCCGTTACTCTTTGACGAAGTGCCGCTATTTTAGGCAATAACAAACCATCCTGTTCCGGATCTGCTATTTCTAACAGCCCTGAACCGACCTGTAAGTTTAATACATCCACGCCCAATCTCTCATACATCCTGTTCGGATTTGTCAAATCACTCATACTCTTTTTAACGGCATCCAATTGACCTAATTGCGCCTGTACATCTTTATTTACAGATACAATTAAAAATGCTATTAATATTGCTATGGCATAAATAGTGAATGTATACCAGGGTAAGCCTGTTCTAAAGCTTGACATCGCTATTAATACCAGAAATACGACAGTAAATATTAAGCTGGAGGGTTTACTCAATATTTGTCCCGCCAAATCACCGCCTAATGAACCGCCCGCAGCCGTTGAACGAGTCATTACGATACCTGCGGATACCGCCATTAACAATGACGGCAATTGTGCGGCCAATCCGTCTCCTACTGTTAATACCGTATATTTTTGAACAGCTTCTCCGGGTTGTAAGCCGTTCATTAATATTCCTATTGTTAATCCGCCGATTATGTTTATCAACACAATTATTATTCCGGCCATTGTATCACCTTTTACAAACTTCATGGCACCATCCATTGAACCATATAAGTTTGATTCCCGCTGTAAATCCTCTCTTCGTTTTACAGCCTCTTCCGGTGATATTAACCCTGCATTAAAATCGGCATCTATGGTCATTTGCTTTCCGGGCATAGCATCTAATGCAAATCTCGCAGCAACTTCCGCTATACGCTCCGAACCTTTTGTTATAACCATAAACTGTACTATAGTTATTATTATAAATATTACAAATCCTACTATAAGATTACCGCCGGTTACAAAGTTCCCGAATGCATCAATTACCTCGCCGGCCTCCCCCTTCGCTAATATTAATCTGGTTGATGCTATTGATAATACCAGTCTAAACATTGTACCTATTAATATTATTGACGGAAATGCCGCTAATTCCAACGGCCGCTGTATATACAACGATATCATCAGTAATAATATTCCCAATGTAATATTAAAGCTTATTGCAAAATTGACTATCCAAGGCGGCAGCTCGCATATTAACAGCACTATCAGCAATATTACAAATATTGCTAAACCTATTTCACTTAACATTGAAGGCTTGATGCCCTGAGGTTGTGCCATCCGCTATATACCCTCCCCGTTTCTCAACGCCTTCTCTATTATTGCCAATTGAGTTGATATTGAAGCATCCGTTAATCCGTTTGAAGTTTCTATTATTACTCCGCCTTCCGTTATGTTATTATCCGCAACTACACTGATTTTTGCTTCAATTTCATTATCCTTAAATATCTCTGGTATATTATCTTTCACTATCTCGACATCTTTCGGCATTACTCTTAACACTATTTTATTTTCCGATTTATTTACTTCTTCCAAAGCACTTTTTATTATTTCTATTGTCGCTGAAGTGTCTGTCTGTACTTCCTTCTTAATGATTTTTTTCGCTATTTCCACTGCTATTTCCAAAATGCTGTGCGATATTTTTTCAAAAACTTCATTTTTATAATTATAAAATTCCGAAAATTTGGTTCTTAACTCCGCTATATCCTGTTCCGCTTTCTCAATACCTTCTTTGTATCCGTCTTGTTTAGCGGCTTCTTTTATACCTATTGCTTCGCTTTGAGCTCTTGATATTAAATTGCGCTCATTACTTCTCCTGTATCCGCGTCTCCTTGTTCCTTCTCTCCTTTCGGAACGGGGCTCAAATTTTATACTCTCTAATGTTAAATCAAAATCGTTTATTGCCTCTTGAGGAGTTTCTTTATTCTCTTCCGTTTCTTCAGGCGCTTCTTCGCTATTGTCAAATATATCCCCGTCATATTCTGATATTACGGGCATTTCTTCGGTTTTTTCTTCTTCTTGGGGTTTTGCTATATTCGTATATTTTTTCTTAATTATCATTTATCTTTTTTTCTATCGTTGTTACTATGGATTGTAATACTCTTGGTGAAAATACGTCCAATGCCGGAAATGTATTATCCAATATAAAGTCTTTTACATTTTCCCGTTCTTTTAATGCTAAATTGCTGATTACTTCAGGACCTTTACTGTTTATTAATTTATAATATTTCTTTAATAATCGTTCCGTATTTATTTTGTCCGACGGCTGTATCAGTTTTTTTATTTCTTCCAATGTCTTTATTATTACCTGATGATCAATTTTATTTTCTATATTGCTCATTTTCATATAATTAACTACGTGAGGAATATCGTCCTTATCAAGTGAATTTAATATTATATTCGCTTTTTCTTCGGGCATACGTTTTAATACGATTGCCAGTGCCGCAAATTTCAATACTTTTTTATCTGACTGACCTTGAGTATTTCCTTCTTTCTGCACATTTACCAGATTTGACTCATCTTCCGTTTTTTGTACCATATCATTTAAATTTGATGAGTTAACAGCTTTTTCATATTGTTTTTGTGACAAAACACCGCGTTTTAATAATTTCCCCAGCTCATCAGAATATACATGTTTTACCTTTTCTTCGACTAAATTTATTAACATATCCTGCTGCATATTCTTTATAATTGCCAATTTTGCCGTATTAAATATATTCGCAGCTATTATTTGCAATATTGCTTCTCGGTTTTGAGGAGGTATTTTCCCGTTAATTAAATCAATTGATTTATGAAAAGTCCATTCACCTATAAATTGAGTTACTAAAGAGGCCTGCTCCGCATTAAATTTGAGCTGGGTATCATTCGCTAATGCCTGTCCCGACATAAAACAAAACTTATTTACGGTATCTACTATCACCTTTTTTTCGGCATCGGTTAATGTTGCAGGAGCTGCATTATTCTGCCCGCTTAATATTTCCGCTGCCTGCTTCGCTAAATCTTCCGCAAATCCTTTATAATCAAAACCCTCTATAGGCATTTAATCTCCTTTAAGACTTCTCTATCCAGCTTTTTAACTCTTTCATCGTTTTTTCGCTGTCTGATTGTTCAATATCGGCAGATACCTCAGATATAATATCATCCAATGATAATTCCGATTGTTCTTTTTTCTCTATTTGTAACTGTTTCTGCTGTTCCAGCAATTCCTGCGTTAATATCGTCTGCTTTTCTATTAATTCGGCAGCTTTTAAATTAACATCCACTATTTGCTTTTCCTGTTCTTCCGTTTTTAATTTTAAATTTTTTAATTCGGCTTCCTGATCTTCCGCTGCTGCTTTTAATTTCTTATGTACAAAAACAAATCCCACAATTAAACCGCCGATTATAATAATAAGCGCAAGCCACCACGGATTTCCGGAAGCATCGGGCTTAGGCAGATTTACAGGTCTGTCTGATGCCAAATATGGATCTATTGTTTCTGCGTATGCTATAGATACGTCATCTGCCGTAACTTTAGGAGATGCAGCACGCGCTATTTGCTGTTTTAACTCATCTTCCGTCATATTAGGAGGCATAGCATCGGCATTTATTGTTACCGCTACTGATATCTTCTCAATTATTCCGGTTTTATAATACTTCGTTGTATGTGTTTTCCCTACTCCATAGCCTGTTTCCGTTGCTACTCGTTCATAATTCTTGTTCTGCGTAGAAGTTGATGATGAATTCTGCAGTCCGTTTGGCAAATAAACACTTACCGCATCAGAACCTTTATTGGAATCTTGTGAATTATCTCCAAGTCCTTCTCTGAATGTTTGTTCCGTTAATGCGGTTTTTGTTGACGGATCATATTGAATACTTGTTTCTTCTATCGGTACTTGATTTAAAAACGTGCTTACCGTTACCACATAATTACCGCGACCTAATAACATATCCAGCTGAGCCGCAACATTATTTTTCATGTAATCATCATTTTCTTGTATTCTCGATAATTGATCATCTATTGACTTTACCAAGCTGCTGTATACATTACCGTTTGAATCTGTAATTGATATATTTTCTGCCGTTAATTCCGATACACTTCCTATTAACAGGCTTTTTATAGCTTTTATAACGGAAGTATCAAGTCTTACTCCGCTTGCGACCGTCAGCATTACAGTTGCATTTATCGGCTTTTTATCCGCTTTAAACATTGAATTTTCCGGTATCGTTATCAGTACGGATGCATTATCTATATTAGGCATCTGTCTTATTAATCTTGATAATTCTCCGTTTACGGCACGTGCC
>CANRHJ010000126.1 GCA_947630355.1 Candidatus Gastranaerophilales bacterium
CCTTTGATACAGCATGAACGGTTTTCCTCCCGTTTTTAACGGCATAATTAAAAGCAAAATCAGCTATTCTTAATGATGCTTTTTTTGTAATGATTTTTATGCTTTCGGCGGTTTCTTCATCAATTTGTCTTTCAATACCTGCATATAGGTCCTCTGTATTTTCTCTTACTATTACTAAGTCTACATTATCAAAGCGTGTTTTAATGCCTTTTATGTTTTTGCAGGGACGTAAATTTGCGTATAAATCAAGAGATTTTCTTAATTGAACATTTACGCTCCTGAAGCCTTTCCCGATAGGTGTTGTTACAGGGGCTTTTAATGCCACTTTGTTTTTTTTTATTGAGTCAATAACCCTGTCAGGCAAAGGAGTGCCTTCTTTTTCGATAACATCTGCCCCTGCACTTTGAATATCCCATTCTATTTGAGCGCCTGCTGCTTTTAATATATCAACCACAGCTTCCGTGATTTCAGGACCTATTCCGTCACCGGGTATTAATGTTACAGTCTGCATTTTATCTCCTTATACCAAGTCAAAATCACCGTGTTTTTTAATATGTTCAATTAATCCGCCCTCGTTTAACAGTTTTATCATTACGTCGGGCAGCGGGGTAATCGGCATTTTTATGTTTTGGGTTAAATTATGCACAAACCCTTGTTTTATATCAATTTCTAATTCATCTGAGGCATTAATTTTATCCGTATCGCATTCAATAAGTAAAAGTCCTATATTTATTGCATTACGGTAAAAAATTCTTGCAAAGCTTTTTGCTAAAACAGCTCCCACCCCTGCAATTTTGATAATTTGAGGAGCGTGTTCCCTTGATGAACCCAAGCCGAAATTATTTCCCGCAACTACAAAGTCGCCTTTATTCATTTTTGAAGCAAAATCAGGGTCTGCATCTTCCAGAACATGTTTTGCCAGTTCAGGCAGATTTGAACGCAAATGAAATAAGCGGCCCGGAGCTATATGGTCAGTAGATATATCGTCTCCAAACTTAAAAGCCTTTCCTTTTAATTCCATTATAATACCTCCCTGACATCTGCTATGTACCCTTTTATTGCGCTGTATGCTGCGGTTGCTGGCGATGAAAGATATATAAACCCTTCTGTATTTCCCATTCTTCCTTTAAAATTTCTGTTTTGAGTTGCCAAACAAACTTCTCCGTCACCTAAAATTCCGGCGTGGACTCCTACGCAAGCTCCGCATCCCGATGTAACAATTGATGCTCCCGCTTCTGCAAAAGTCTCAATTAATCCCTCTTTTAAGGCCTCCAAAAATACTTTTCTTGATGCCGGCGCAACTAAAAGTCTTATACCTTCTTTTACTTTTTTGCCTTTTAAAATATCTGCCGCAATTCTTAAATCCTCAATACGCCCGTTTGTACACGTTCCTATATATACCTGATTGATTTGTGTCCGCTCAAGTTCTTCTATTGTTTTTGTATTATCAACCGTATGCGGGCATGAAATTGTCGGCTTTAATTCACTTAAATTAATGTTTATTACTCTTTCATACTTGGCATCAGAGTCCGCTTTTATTTCCTTGAATTTATCTTCTCTGCCCTGCTCTTTTAAGTATTCATAAGTTTTTTCATCCGTTTCAAATAATCCTGCTTTAGCGCCTGCTTCTACCGCCATATTTGAAATCGTAAAACGCTCTGACATTGTAAGGTTTTTTACGGCGCTTCCCGTAAATTCAAGCGCTTTATATGTGGCTCCGTCTGCCCCGATTAATCCTATTAAATGCAGTATTAAATCTTTTGCATAAACACCTTTAGAAAATTCACCTTCCAATACTATTTTGTATGTTGAAGGTACTTTTAACCAAGTTTTGCCGAGCGCCATGACTACCGCAATATCGGTTGAGCCAACCCCTGTTGCAAATGCACCAAGTGCCCCCGATGTGCAAGTATGAGAGTCTGCGCCTAAAAGTACTTCGCCCGGATTTATATAGCTTTCCACCAGCCGTTGATGACAAACACCTTCTCCGACTTCAGATAAAACCGCACCGTATTCTTTTGCAAACTCCCTTAAAACTGTATGTGAGTTTGAAAGCTCTTTTCTCGGGCTTGGTGCTGCGTGGTCTATAAAAAGTATTGTCCTTTCGGGGTTGAAAAGTTTTGTTTTATTTAGCTTTTTAAATTCATTAACCGCTAAAGGCCCTGTTCCGTCTTGCACCATTACAGCATCTATTTTTGAAATTATAAGCTCTCCCGGTTTTACCTGTTTACCGGCATGTTCTGATAGTATTTTTTCCGCAATAGTTTGTCCCATAATCTCTCCTATACAAATAAATGAGGCTGAGTAATAAAGTTATTGTCAACCCTCTTTTTAAGATTTCCTGTCGGCATATAATATGGTGTAACAGTCATTATCTTTGCCGCTATATCAGGGTAATAGTATATAAACTTTAATTCACTTTGGGTTAAAGGCTTTTGTGTGTGAACATTAGCGTATCTGGCAAGTTCAAGAATGTTTCTTGCTTCATCCTCATCTTGAAATTCTATTTCCATTTTTTCATATACGTTTCTAAACCCTTTAATTCCGCCATATTCACCTGTTGTTATCATACGTCCCGTTTCAACAATCTCAGGTTCGCCTCTGCCAAGTTCCGCATAATCATACAGTTCATAATTTAATCTGTCTTTTAAGGCTCCGTCTGCGTGAATTCCTGATTCATGGGCAAAAGCGTTTGCACCTGTTGCAGGCTGGTTTATCGGTATAGGTACATTAAATGCGTATGATGTGTATTTTGCCAGTTTCCAGGTTTTGGATAAATCAATATTCGGGTCAATTTCATATTTACCCTTCATTCCGCTTGATTTTAATACACCGAGTAAACAAGATATCAAATCGGCATTTCCCGCTCTTTCACCCATTCCGTTAACGGCAGTATTTATATAAGCATTCACACCCGCATCTATAGCGGCTTTTGCTCCCATAACAGAGTTGCCTGCCGCCATACCTAAATCGTTATGAAAATGCAGTTCAATATCCATTTTAGCTGCTTGTGCTATTTTTGATATTCTCTCATAAGCGCTTATCGGATCGTCATAACCAAGTGTGTCGCAATATCTGAACTTTTTTGCTCCGTGTTTTTTCGCTTCTAATGCAAAATCAATCAGATATTCTATATCTGTTCTTGAAGCATCTTCTGCATTAACGCCTATATCTTGAGCTCCGCAGGCAATTGCCGTATCTAAAGCTTTATTTGTTGATTTAATTATATCTTCTCTGGTCTTTTTACCGCCGAATTTCCCTTTTATCATTTGGTCGGAAGTCGATACCGATAAGTTTATGTATTTTAAACGAGGTACATTCTGGAAAGACAGAAGTACATCTTCTTCTATTCCTCTCATCCATCCGGATAGCCTTGTTTTGGTTATTACTCCTCTATCTACAAGCTCTAAGTTCCCGTTTAAGTAATTTATTTCGTGTTTTGTAGTCGGAAACCCGAATTCCGATTGGGTTATTCCTATATCATCCAGCATTAAATTGATGATTGTCTTTTGCAGTTTTGCTAAACCTAAACGTGATGTCTGCACTCCGTCTCTGTTTGTCACATCTACAAAATATATGTATTTCTTCGGCATAATACTTCCTTCTTCATAATAATAAGTTATATTATACCATATATATTCTTGTCTTTATATAAATTTAATAAGATTTAAATATAATCTTTCGATAAAAATTTAAAATTGCTGCTTATATTGTTGTGTTTGCGGAAAATCCGTTTCTATTTTTCCGAAATCTTACCTTTAAACAAACCTATCAATATAACCAAAACTGCAAATAAAACACTTACGGGTTTCGCAATTTCCGATAAAAAATGTATGTCAAAAGGTAATCTTATTGAAAAATATTCCGTTACGAAAACTGCTAATATATAAAACGCCATAAAATACAAAATACCTGATAAGTTTTTATATAAAGCAGTGTCCCTGTCTCCGCTTATATCTACTAATCTTCTGTCTATTAATCCTAAAAAATTTATTAAGTATGTTAAATAAATAAAATATAATAAGAATTGCGTCATAGAATTGTACATTTCATTTGTAATGTGGGGGAAAATGTAACTTTTAAATATAAAATTCGTAAAATATACCAAACAACTTATTATTATAATGTTAATATAATACCATTTTCTCCTTATCGGATTATTTAAAGAAAAAAGTCTGTCATCACTCATTTTAACCTCTTTGCGCCTTGTATTTATATTTTGTGCATATCTGTTCAATTTATTTTATAATGCAAAAAATTATTCCTGCAATTATACCTAACGGAGTTAATATATAAATTACCGCCATATCGACAATGGCTGTTACTAACGGAATTATATCAAAAAAATACCTGATACAAAATAAATATAAAACAGGAAAAATGAAAAGTATAATAAATAACTTTTTCATGTTTGTATAAAATTTATAAGATTTATGGGAGGAGATATCCGCAATTCTCCTGTAAATTACGGATAATGCAGACATAATAATTATAAACTTAAAAAGGTCTGCCATAAATATCAGTATTGAATAAATAAGTTTAAAGCTTATAAAATCGGCAAAACTTTCAAAACGAACAAGAGAAATTGCCGTATATAAAGCAATAAGAATAAGCATATTAATCAGATAATTTTTTCTGCTTATTACTCCGTTGTAACTAAAATAATCATTGTTATAATTTTTGCCGGTCATATTTATTATAAGTGTTTATTAACAGCTGCCTCTATAATTGATTTTGGCGCAAGATTTACAATTCTTTCAACGGGTTCTCCGTCTTTAAATAATAAAATACAAGGAACTCCGATAACAGAATATTTCTGAGCCGTTTCAATATTTTCATCTGCTTTTATTTTAACAAATTTTACTTTTTCGTCAAACTTTTCCGCAAGTTCATCAATTATAGGCGAAAGTTTTCTGCAAGGCCCGCACCATGTTGCCCAAAAATCAACCAGTGTTAATTTCTCGCAATTTACTACTTCATCACTAAAATTTTTATCGTTTACTTCTGATACTTGTGACATAAATACTCCTTGTTACTTCTTTATACTTTAATTATTAGAATAATTTTGCACTAAAGTAAATCGGTAAAGTATTGAATTAATTTGTCCGAAAAAATTTCACGATAAGGAATGTGAGCGAAATTTTAAAGTGACAAATTTAAAATGCGAGCATTTGACTGCGACGAGGAGTCGGCATCAAAATGCGGCACCAGATTAATTATATACAACAAAAATAATTAATAGCAAAAAATAAATTTTTCTTGACAATGGAGTATGTCCCTTATATTATACAATAAGCACGATAATGTGCCGGTGTAGCTCAACGGTAGAGCAACGGTTTTGTAAACCGTAGGTTGTAGGTTCGATTCCTATCACCGGCTTAGTTATCGGATTGTACCTTAACAATATGGGTAGATGGCCGAGTGGCTAAAGGCGACAGACTGTAAATCTGTTGACGC
>CANRHJ010000127.1 GCA_947630355.1 Candidatus Gastranaerophilales bacterium
CTGATAACGGTATATTAATAACTGCTTCGGGTACTACATTAGGGAACTTAAAAGAAGAAGATATAGTTTTAATCGATTTTGACGGAAATGAGTTGGAAAATAAAAAAGCTTCGTCAGAAAAAATGCTTCATGTTGAAATATATAAACAAAGAAGTGACGTAAAGGCTGTAATACATACACATCCTGAGTATTTAACAACTTTTGCGGCTTGTCATAAGGTTTTAGATGCACCAATAATGTCAGAGAATATATTATATTTTGAAGATATTCCCGTTGCACCTTATGCCATGCCCTCTTCAAAAGAGCTTGTTGAAAATACGGTTAAATATTTGCACGATAGAGATGTAGTGATGATGGCAAATCATGGGGCAATTGCAATTGCTGATAACTTAAAGAATGCCTTTTTAAAGATGGAAACAGCAGAGTATTATGCCAAAGTAATGTTAAATACGAAAATACTCGGCGGCGCAAAAATGCTTTCTCAAAAAGATACGGAAGATTTGATTAAATTAAAAAATACTAAAAATTAAGTAATGTAAATTTTTTTGAATAGGATATAAAGAAAAAAAAATAAATTCCGATAACAATAATACGGTTTGGAATGTTTTTTGTTTTTTTATGAGACAAAATATAAAAAAATAAAAAATAAAATACAAGGTTAAGTTTATGAGAGAAATAGACTTAAGAAAAATTCGCAATATTGTTGTAAATAACGGAGAAATCAGAACTAAGGGAAAAGACGAGAAAGTATGCGGATTTGAGGCAAAAAAAACTAAATTAATAGAAAAGTTAGCCGGATTATTAAAAGAGTCCGGTAAAGATAGTGCTGCAGTTAAAGAGTACAAAGAATTAATGCAAAGATGCGAAAAAAGTGTAACGGAAGAGGAACTGACGGAAGTACAAAGAAGATATGAGGATATAATATATAAAAAAAGCAGCTGTCAGAAGGGAATTAATATATATGCGGGGATGAAAAAGAACAGACCCGTATTCAAGGGGAAAATACAGGATGAAACTGAAGTAAATATTCCCAAATACAGTGTCGAAGAAAGAATACGTTTACTGAAAGATAGAGGTGTTCGAGATGAATATTATATCAGATATATAGCCTCATATTTATATGATAAGGAATTTATAAGATGTCTTGAATTATTGGATAAAGGACTGCAAAATAAGTATAATGTTGAAGAATTTTCGCAGTTAAATGATGAAGAATACAAAAGAGCCTTAGAATTATTAAAATATCAGCTAATAGAATCAAACATACCGGAGTATGTAAAGACTGATGAAGCAACCTTTGAACTAATGAAGAAAAGGTTAAATGAAGGTGCCAATGAACAACTGATAATGCTGGATGAACAAAGTTATCAAAAAGGAATGAGCTTAGTAAAGCAAGGATTAAGTCCATATTCTGCGGCATCATTAGCTCAATTAACGGATGAGGAATTTGAAAAAGCGAAACCGTTTATCGAACAACAAATGAGCGGCAGTGATATAGCAGATATAGTAAAGAACTGTGATGAAGATGAGTATAATCGTGCGTTAGACCTTGTTGGAAATAATATATTAAAGAACACTAAAGAATTTGCCGATGAAAAGAACTATGAAAAAGTCAAAAGACTTATAAATTATGGTGTGGATGAAAATACAATAGCTGCAGTAATATATGATTATGATGAAGAGCAATATGAACGTGCCGTATATATGGCATCAAGAGGGCTGGGTTCATATATAACGATGATAGCATCTCAAGATGAAACAAAATATAATCGGATAATGAATCTTATAGAGAATGGAACAGATGTATATAAAGCAATAGATTATGTGAATGACATAACATACAGCGCAATATGTCCGATAGAGGAGCATGACAATTCCTATACAAGAATGATGGAATATATGTACGGCAATCAATATGAGAAAGATATAAAAAATGCAAGTGCCGGAGCATATCAAAGTGAAATGGAAAGGATGTTAAATCCGAATACAATATATATTACAGCCAGAAATGATATATTAAAAAGCGGAATGAGTTCTGAGGAGTACCTTAAGGCTGTAAAACAGCTCTCCAAATCAACGTATAAATTGGCTATGAATACTCCTAATCAATATTTAAGTGATATAGATACGCAGTATACAAAAAAGGTCAACGGTAAATATCCTGTCTTAACTGATAAAGAAAAGAAAATACAACAAAGAAGCATAACATTATTTTTTGCCGAAAACATAGGTAAAATGTTAAAAGCATTAAAATATATAGATGTCGATACATTAAATCAAATGATGGACAGAAGGACATCCATATTTAAAGAAAATTTAAATGAGCTGAATAAACTAACGGACGAAAATTATAAATTATTATCGGATTTAATAAAATGTAAGTCAAAGGAAAACGGGAAAAGTTTAACAGCTCGGCAGAAGATACAGTTATGTCAAATAGTGGAAGTATTTCAGAACTCTGATATAGATAAAACAATATTGGAAGAAATGACGAAAAAACAAGAAGTTGATATAGATAAAGCTAAGAGGAAGATAGAAGATGAAATACTGCATAAAGCCGGGATTACAGATACTGAATTAAGTAGAATTCCGTACGAGAAGAGAAAACTTAATGATGAATATGCTTATTTGGCATTAAAAAACGAAGAGAAAGATACGGATGGTATTGCCAAAGTTCACTCGGGAAACGGAGAATTATATACGGTAATAAAAGCATCCGTTCTTGGTGATTTTGATAAGTTTATAACCGACAGAACAAATAAATACGGTCAAACGAATTATGAAACGGAAAAAGAATTCAAGTCAAAAGGTTTGAACTATAAACAGTGGTTAAAACCTGAAATAGAAGATGTGGAGATAGAATTGGGCGGACATAAACTTAAAGTAAGTCATTGGGAAAGAAAGCCCCAAAAAGATTTATTTATGGGAAATGAGACAACATGCTGCACGGCAATAGGAACCGGAATAAATGCAGCATCAACACCGTTATATTTGCTGAATACTGCGTTTAATGTAGTGGATTTAATAAGTGAAACAGGTAAAAGAGTAGGAATATCAAGGGTATTTATGTCGGAAATCGACAGGGAGCCTGCTCTCATCATGGATAACTTGGAGTTAAATCAAAGTTACGTAAAAGAAATGAGCGAAGAAGAGTTAAAAGCCATAAGAGACGGAATATTTAAATATATAAACAGATATGCGGATGCAATAACAAACGGCAAAGGCTGCAAGGTTTATTTTTGCGGTGCGGATATAAAAAATGTGCCGGCACAAGATTTAAAGAATAAGAATGTAACTATAAAATTTATAGGAGATATATCAGAAGAAGATATATACATAAATTCATGCAATTTTGAATGGGTAAATCCGAAAGAAATGGAAAGTTTGGGCAAGATAAAATTGTATAAAGTACCGAAAATAAAGGATTAAGAGTGATACTTGGCACCTTGAAAAGAGTTGCGTTTTTCAAGTAAATTATCAATTTTATTTAAAACAACAAATTTTTTGCTTAGCCAGCCGGGAGCGAGCATGTTAGGTTTTAAGCCGTTACCGGCGAGGCGGTGGATGGTAACGGAGGATGGAAGCATTTCGAGGAAGTCGCATGCCGTTTCAACATATTCGTCTTCTTCCATCATAGGGATTTTACCCTGATAATAAAGTTTAACTAAACGAGTGTTGTTTAATACGCACAGAAGGTGGATTTTAACACCGTCAATACCTAAATCGCCTAAAACTTTAGCCGTTTCAAGCATGTCTTTTTTTGTTTCGTTTGGGAGTCCTAAAATTACGTGTGCGCAAACGTTGATATTTCTTTTTTGAGATTCTTTTAAAGCATGAACGAAAGTTTCAAAAGAATGACCTCTGTTTATAAATTTTAAAGATTTTTCATGAATGCTTTGAAGCCCGTATTCAAGCCAAACGTAGTGATTTTTAGTGTAAGAAGCAATCAGGTCAAGTTTTTCGTTGTCAACGCAATCGGGTCGGGTGCCGATAGACATGCCGATGACATCATCATGTGAAAGAGCCTGATTATATATATTTTCAAGTTCTTTAACCGGTTTGTAAGTATTTGTGTATGCTTGGAAATATGCAAGAAATTTTTTTGCTTTATATTTTTCTTTAGATAAAGCAATACCTAAATCAAGCTGGTCTTTAATGGAGATGTTATTAGGATAAAGTTGAGAGAAACTTCCGCCGCCGTCGCAAAAAATGCAGCCTTCATTTGAGATTGTTCCGTCGCGGTTAGGACAAGTAAAACCGGCATCAAGAGTAACTTTATAAACTTTGACACCATAGAGATTTCTAAGATAATCACTAAAGCGATTATATCTTTTATCCGTATTATTAAAAAACATTATTGTTCTTGATTATTATCGAGAGCGGGATAAACATAATGTTCACCGCAATTAGGGCAAACTACTTCTTGTTGTTTGCCGTTTTCAAGGACAGCCACTTCAAACAAGCATTTGCAAGAGGACTGTACACATCTTATTGCCCAAGTGGGTCTAACAATTCTGGCCATATTTAAAAATCCTTATAAAAATAGAATAATAATTAAAATATAATAGAATAAAAAGCAGGAAAAGGCAAATTATTAATTTTTATGAAGTCTCGAAAGTGTTACGGATATTGAGTGATAGCGAAAAGAGTATAAAAAAGGATAAAAAAATAGAAAAAATATAGAAAATAAGTGTTGACTTAAAAATATGTTTGGAATAGATTAATAAACGTGGAAGTTGCCACGAAGCTGAGAGCTGAAGGTTAAGAAATTATAACCGAACTTAGGAATAAGTATTAAGATTAGTTCAAGGCAAATGAAAAGGACACCAAGAGGTGTTGAAAGCGAGACTGAAAAAGTCAGAGAATTAGCGGAAACAAGAAATAAAAAAAGAAATAAAAAAGTTCTTGACAATAAAAATTGAGATGCTAATATAAGAAATGTCGCAAAAAAGAGCGGCTAAAATTTTAAAGGAATGTGGAATAAGACGAATGGTTGAATTTTGCTGACTTTAAAAAAGAGATAGAACATTGAAAACAGAATAGCTGAAAACGATAAATACCTGTTGATTTTGAATAAAATGAAACGGACAATAAAATGAAGTCGAGCAATGCGGTAGCTGGTGCGTAATCGGCGGAAACGATGAGTTTTCGACGATGAGCATAATAATAGCGACGTGGAAATCTTCGATTTCCTCAGGAGCTAAACAGTAAATGCATAATGGACATAAACTTTTCTGACAATGGAGAGTTTGATCCTGGCTCAGGATGAACGCTGGCGGCGTGCTTCATACATGC
>CANRHJ010000128.1 GCA_947630355.1 Candidatus Gastranaerophilales bacterium
CCGCTGTAATCGGCAAAATATAATTATATTGAGAATATTTTGGAATATACATCGTCCCGAATTGCTGGCGGGGAGCTTGTAAATCACGGTTCAAATCACCTGCAAATCCTATGGACGGAAGCTCATTCGCAAATTGCATTTTTACAATTTGTTCATTTTCTTTTATCTTCAATGCAGCATTCTTTAAGTCATAATTATTCTTGTATACGGTAATCAAATTTTCCTTTAAATATTCATCATTATATTTTTCCCACCAGCCGATATTTAAAAGCTGTAATGTATCATCATCACTGTCTGTTTGCTGAGCGGCAAATGACGGTACACTTATTAATAAAAAAATAATTATCTGCAAAAAAATTTTTTTCATATTTCTTATTCTCATTTATTTTGTTGTGTTATAATTACAACATAATAATTTTATATCAAAAAAAAGAAGAAATAAAGCATGCAAAGAAGTATTTTAAGAAAAAGAATTCGAGCAAGGCTCGCCGCTACCGAAATATTATTAAGAGCTTTGTCCAATAAAGAATTTTCCGAAAACGGAATTGTAATAACTCCGGAACAATACACTATATTGTCATTAATTACCGATAACAAAGAACTTTATCAAAGACAATTATCGGAAATAACCTTAAAAGACAGAGCTAACATAAGCCGCATTATTAAAATACTTGAAGGTAAAGGCCTGATTACAAAAATTGCCGATTCAAACGGAAGACAGATTTTCAAAATCAAACCAACAAAAAAGGGAATTGAATTAAGTAATAAAATTCAACCTTTGGCAAAAAAAATCAGACAAACAGCAACCGAAGGTATTTCAAACAGCGAAATGGAACTTTTTTTAAATATTTTAGATAAAATATTTTACAATATGGAAATTAAAGTTTCACTTCAGATATAAAGAGGGGATAAAATGGAACAACAAATAGCCGAAACAATTAAAGATGAAGATAAAAGACATATATACGAGAAGAAAAGAGTGATTGTACCCGCCATAACCGCATTTGTTATTTTGATTACGGGATTAATAATTTCGATAAATTCAATATACTACAAAACTACAGATGATGCTTTTGTGGAAGGTCATATTATTACCGTAGCTCCGAGAGTGAACGGCCCTGTCGTAAAATTGTATATTGAAGATAACCAAGAAGTTAAAAAAGGAGATTTATTACTTGAAATAGATTCTAATGACTATGAAGCTAAACTCAAACAATCTCAAGCAAAGCTCGAAGAAGCAAAAGCAAGCTTGATTAGTGCCGAAAATGAAGTCATAAAGAGTAATTCCGAACTGGCTTTTGCAAAAAACGATTTTTCAAGATACTCTCAAATGCATAAAAAAGGTATTGCTTCAACTCAAGACTATGAATCAAGCAAAACAAGACTGACAGCTGCGCAAACCGACAATAACTCCGCAATAGCCAAATCTGCCGAAATAACCGCTTCCGTAAAAAAACTTGAAGCGGAAAACGAACAGGATAAATTAAATCTTTCTTATACAAAAATCTATGCGCCTCAAGACGGGGAAATTACTCACAAAACAGTAGAAGAAGGCAACTACGTTCAAACGGCTCAACCGCTGTTCGCCATTACAAAAGATGATGTCTGGGTTGTCGCTAATTTTAAAGAAACTCAAGTCGCTGATATGAAAAAAGGACAAAAGGTTAAAATTAAAATTGATGCCTACGGTAATAAAAAATTTAACGGAGAAATTGACAGCCTGCAAATGGCCTCCGGTGCAAAAGCAAGCCTTTTCCCTCCCGAAAATGCAGTCGGAAGTTACGTTAAAATCGTCCAACGTATTCCCGTAAAAATTATTTTCACCGATGATATCTCCGGTTACAATATAATACCCGGCATGAGTGCAGTTCCGACCGTAAAGGTAAAATAATGAATGAGAATATTAACAAAGTACCGCTATGGTTAATTGCAATATCAATTCTAATGCCGACATCATTTTCAGCATTGGCAACAACGGCTACAAATGTCGCAATACCGCATATTTCAGGATATTTTGCGGCAACTGCCGACGAAGCCAAATGGATAGTTACATCTTATATGGTGGCAAATGCGTGTATGATAATGTTATCAGGCTGGTTTGAACATCTTCTGGGCAGAAAACAATTCATAAAAATATGTATTATAATATTTACATTAGGCGCTTTAATTTGTACGACTGCAGCTTCATTGAATATTATGGTGTTAGGAAGATTAATACAAGGAATAGGCGGAGGCCCGATGACACCTATATCTCAAACCGTCTTGTTGTCTGCTTTCCCGTCGGAGAAAAAAGGAGTTGCCATGTCTTTATTCGGTTTGGCAGTAATGGTATGTGCAATACTCGGTCCATCTTTCGGCGGCTTTCTGGTTGATAACCTTAATTGGCATTATATCTATTCCGTAAATATCCCTGTCGGAATAATTTCTTACATCTTAATTTCAAAAAATATTGAAAATACACAACCTTCAAAAGAAAAAAAACATATAGATTATGTAGGAATGATTGCTTTGATTTTATGGCTCTTATCCATGCAAATTGTACTTGACAAAGGCCAGCAGTACAATTGGTTCGACTGCGCCTGGATTTGCGTGCTTTCCGGATTTTCTCTGTTTGTTTTTGTCTTTTTAATTATTTGGGAATTGGGTAATAAAAACTCGTTCATTAAATTAAACTTATTTAAAGACATAAATTTTCTCATCGGAACAATTATTTCAACAGCCGTAAGTATCGTGGTTTTTACGACAATGTTTCTGGCTCCGCAGTTTTTACAAAATATTCTCGGCTATAGTGCTCTTTTAAGCGGGTATACAATGGCTCCGCGTGTTATTTCATGCCTGATTATGCTTGCTGTAATACCTAAATTAATGAAACTCTATGACAGCCGTCTGTTAATCGCCATAGGATTTTTCTTTTTAGGCTGGGCTACATTTGTTTATACAAAAGTTAATTTATCAGTATCATTTTTATACGTATCAATACCTAACATACTTTTGGGTATCGGCGTAATACTAACCTTTATACCAATATCAGCATTGGCTTTGGGTACATTACCCAAAGACCAGCTGGCAAACGGTGCAGGTTTACATAACTTTTGCAAAACCGTCGGCGTTGCTTTCATTGTGTCAATGTCTTCCACTTTAGTCGCAAGACACTCGCAAATGCATCAAGTTTATTTGGTAAGCAACTTGTCCGGCTACAATCTGATATTTCAAAATAAAATGACAGCTTTGACACATACATTTATGCAGGGTGCCTCACACTCATTCGCCGTAAATAAGGCAAATGCCTACGTTTATAAACAGCTTATAGAGCAATCAACCTTATTCGCTTACGTTGACACCTTCGCAATTGTTGCGATGCTTGCCTTTATTCTTATTCCGGCAGCTTTCTTTATGTCTGTCAAAAAAAGATAATATGTTTATAAATAAAAAACCTCCCGTTTCAGGAGGTAAATGGTGCCGATGGCCGGACTCGAACCGGCACACAGGGTGAGCTGCGTCAGATTTTGAGTCTGATGCGTCTACCAATTTCGCCACATCGGCTTATTTCATCTTAACGCTTATATTAGCTTAAATATATTTTTTTTTCAAACAATAATTTACAATATCATAAAAAATATTTATAATTTAAAAGTATAAATTTATGAATAAGAAGAAAAATATTAAGGCAAAACATCATCAAAATTACTTGCTATATACTGTGATAACAATATTAATTTTAAGTATTATCACTTTAATTTTTGTACTTGTTAATACCTTATCAAAACAAAAAAATGATACGGCACCGCAAAGAATTTCGGTTCAAAAAAATGTTTATAATAATAATTCTCAAATTCAACAACAGCCGCAGGATAAACAAAACCCAATTCAACAACAGCCTTTGGATGAACCTCCTTTTAAGGAATATAAATTCAGGTTTACTCATCAAATCAATATTAAAGGACCTATTGATGAATTGATTTACAAAGTTGCTATCCCTCAAAATGAAAATGCAAAACAATATATTCAATTTACTAAAATCTCACAAAAACCTGACAAAATATATAAAACCGGTAATGATACAATAGGAGAGTATATTTTTAATAACGTTCAGACAGGGAAAAAAACTATTATATATGAAGGTATTGCCAAAGTCAGAACGTATGACTTGGCCGTTGCTAAAAAGCTAAATAGAAATGATAGCAAAAATGAGGATTTAAGCAGATATCTAAAGCCTGAAAAATATATTGAATCAAACGATAAAATTATCATTGATGCCGCAAATAAAATAAACGGAAATTCTCAAGAAGAAATTGTACAAAATATTTATGTATTTATCCAAAAAAACTTAAAATATGCAATAGTTCCGAATTTAGGTGCAAAACAGGCTTTAATTAAAAAAACCGGTAAATGCTCGGAATATGCTTCTCTTATGACAGCTTTATGCCGAGCAAAAAATATCCCCGCAAGAGTTGTTACGGGTGAAATGCTTCAACAGAACAGCCTTGCACATGCTTGGGTTGAAATCTATTTTGATAAATACGGCTGGGTTACTTTTGACCCCACTTATCATGGTATAGTTGTTCGTAAGAAAGTTAACGGTAAAGTTGTTGAACAAAAAATCAATTATAAATCCGATGATACTATGGTTGATTATATTATTCTAGGCAGAAATTATATACAATTTAGAAATATTACCTATAATATGAGTAATAATTATGCAAAAGCTGCTTCTAATATAAAATTTGAAATATTACAGTAAAAGTGTATTTTAAGAATTAAATACCATCCGTTTCAAAGGCAATAAAAAAGCCCCACATAGGTGAAGCTTTTTTATCAGCGGGCGACGAGACTCGAACTCGCGGCATTTTGCTTGGGAAGCAAACATTCTACCACTGAATTACACCCGCATCTTTCTCTATTATACCACTTGAAAAAAATTGTAAAATTATTTTTTTTAAACTCACATAATCTTTTAAACTGTAATACAATACTGTTATGGCAATAATTAAGCAGTTATCAAAAAATTTAATAAACAAAATTGCGGCAGGAGAAGTTATAGAACGTCCCGCAAGCGTTGTTAAAGAGCTTGTTGAAAATTCAATAGATGCAGGTTCTTCTAAAATTGAAATTATTATATCTAATGAATGCAGAAATATCAGGATTGCCGATAACGGCTCAGGAATTAATCCTGATGATATTGATTTGGCATTTTCCAAACATGCTACAAGCAAATTAGAAAATGAAGACAGCTTATTCAACATTCATACTTTGGGCTTCAGAGGAGA
>CANRHJ010000129.1 GCA_947630355.1 Candidatus Gastranaerophilales bacterium
CTTTACCGGAGTTTGCTGCTTAACTTGAGGCTTCGCTGGAACTTGCGGCTTCTTCGATGCCGATTTTTCCTGCTTTTTCGCAGGAAGTTTCGGCGCTTCAGCCTGCGGAAGCGATACAGGACGTTTTGGGTCGTGCTTCCCTCCCGCTCTTGAGTTCTTGTCCGCTCTGTTCTTCGTATTTTTATCTATCGGAGGAGCTTCTTTCTCTACCAATACAAATTCCAAATCCTTCGGTTTTAATTCGGGTTTCTTAAATAAATCCAAATCTATACCTAATAATTTTAAAATAAATGATGAAAGCATCAGTATCATTATTACTAAAGGATGAAGTAATAATGCAATTACCAATGCTTTTTCCAAAGAAATTTCTTCTTTTTCTTTCCTGGTTACTACAGGAAGCTCATATGTTTTCTTTTTTGTTAAAGAATTCTTAATATTATCTTTATTTCTTATTACTGACATCCCTAAAAATCCCGTTTGATTGTTATTTTATCAAAAAATCCATAATAAAACAAATAGCCTGTTTACTAACTAAAATGGAGTATTTGCATAAATTGTAATCGGTTGATTTAATATAATGTCAAATATGGTATTTGCCTCTATTTGTATACTCCCTTTAACTTCTTTTATCATTGAATCATTAGTTTTTATTATTCCTGTTTTATCTGAAGTCTTTACTTTTGCGGTTATGGGAATTGTTTGTCCGTAAGGTGTCTTTATATTGTTGAATGTGATATAAAGCTCTCCCTTTTTTTTTGACAGCACAGTTCCCGTTACTTTACTCCCTTCGGGGGCTATTAAGTTATTATTGTAATATAAATCGGAAGGTAAATAACAATTTAATTTATCTCCTGTTTTTGTTTCAGATAACTTTAAACTTTGACCTGATTTTATTGTTATTACGGTATCAACAGGAACAAATATCTTACCTTCTTCCGTATTATTTATTTTTACCTGATGGTTTTGGTGAGTATATAATTTTGTAGGTATCGGATATTGACTGACTTCGTCACTCAAAGCTGTTTGGGTTGTCAGTATTATTAACATTACCGGTATTATTGTTTTATTTATTTTCATTTTGCCTTTATATCCTCTTCAATAATAACAAAAAGTTCTTCTCCCGCCTTGACAACAGTATGTTTTCCCATCTCTAACACATTGAGCGGTACAACCTTTAATATCGGTTTTATTCGATGATTATAAAACGGCACTTTCCTGTAGTATACTGCTTGAGTTTCTTTGCCGCCTATGTAATTATCATTTTCCGAGTATATGTGTCCTTTTACATTGTAGATTTTTTTGTCGGGAGTTTCTAATTTATATATCTTTATTTTAATTGCTCCATCTCTGCCTTCAATCGGTTCAAGAATATCTTCCACTTCGCCGTATACTTTTGTATTCTTTGGTATTACATTTGTTTCATAAATGTACATATCATTTAAATTTATAAATAATAATTCATCTTCAATATCCGATATCAAAGAAGAGAAGTCAGCAGGATTATTGACTTTAATAAATGTTCCGGCTCGTATTATTGCCGGATTACTCTCGGCAGTATCTTCCGCCGCTTTATTGCTCTGTATATTTATTAATATTATTAATGTTAATATAATGATTTTTAATATTTTTTTCATATTTATAGTTTAATATTTTTTATGAAAAAAAACAATTTTTCAATAAATCAGGTTTACACCTTATGAATGAAGTCTGCGGCATAAATTTTGATATAATTTAGTTATGAATAATATATTTTTTACAAGTATAGATAACGGCGGGGGAAAAACATTTATTTCGGCGGGTATTGCCGCTGTTATGCAATCTTTCGGATATAAAACGGGTGTCTATAAACCAATTCAGGCTGGAGCTATTGATAAGAGTTCTTTTCTGGTATCCCCCGATTTAACTTTTGTAAAAATGCTTGATCCGTACATTTCCACTCATTCTACTTTCATGTACAAGGATAAACTTATTCCCGCAGCTGCTTTTGAAAAAAACAATATCACTTTTGATATGATGGAAATTAAAAAGGATTTTAATTTACTTTCCGAAAGAACGGATACGCTTCTGATAGAATCACCCGGAGGCCTTTTGACTCCGTTGGATAAAAATACTTCCGTATTTCATATACCGCTTACCCTTAATATTCCCGTTGTTTTTATTGTAAATCCTTCAAACAATTCACTTAATCATTATTTAAATGAAATTAATACGGCCAAATCCGCCCGAATAAATATTGCGGGTGTGATTATTAATAAATATCCGGTTTATTCGGACAGTGAAGAAATAAAGATATTTCCCAAACTTATAGAAGATTATTGTGATGTTAAAATATTAGGTCTTGTCAGAAACTTTCGAGGAAAAACGGTCAGCGCTGCGGTACTTATCAACGAAATTTTAAACGGCATTGATTTAGAAGATTTATTTAATATGAAAATACCTAAACTTAACGGATTTTAATATTATTCTTCCGTTGTTTTTTCTTCGTTCTTCTGTTCTTTAAGTGAATTATTACGAACTTTAACTATATTTTCATTTAATTGAACGGGAATTTTGCCGAAATCTTCATTATTCTTTACAGGTAAGGGAATTACCGGATTTGAATTATTTTGTTCCGAATTTCCTTCCGCTTCCGCTTCTTCACCTTCCTCATTGTTTTCGTAGGAACCTTCGGTGAAATTAATCGTAAAATCGATTTCGGGATAATCAAAATCGTGCTTGCCGTAGCGTTCGGTTGCAACCTGCATCATGCCTTTCCATATTCTTGCAGGAGCGCTTCCGCCTGTTAAACCTATGCTTGAATTATCGTCATTTCCCATAAATACACCCGTTACTATATCAGGAGTAAAACCGATAAACCAAGCATCTTTATTATCGTTTGTTGTTCCCGTCTTACCGCCCATCGGTTTGTTTATATCAGCGCCTCTGCCTGTTCCTGACGTTATTACCTTTTTTAACATGGCAGTCATAATTGCAACTGTTTCTTCGTCTAATACCTTTGTTATTTTTGTTCTCTTTGCTCTGTATATTATTTTGCCGCGCTGAGTTTCTATTTTTTCTATGGAATAAGGCTGAACTTTATAGCCTCCGTTCGCGAAGTTACCGTATGCAATAACCAGATCATATAATTTCACTCCGTTTGAGCCTAAAGATATTGTTAAATCTTGAGTTAACGGCGTTGTTATACCCATAGCTCTTGCCGTATCTATAACGGAATTTATCCCGATATCTTTAATCAGTTTAACGGCAACGACGTTTGATGATATCGCCAATGCTTTATACAAAGGAATTCGTCCGCGATATTTATTACCGTAGTTATGAGGACTCCATTTCCCTATTGTGACAGGTGTATCTTCTACCGCATCAGTAGGCATATAGCCTTTTATTATTGCGGCTGTGTATACTATCGGTTTAAAAGATGAACCCGGAGGTCTTATTGCTTGAGTTACTCTGTCATACTGGCTTGATGTATAGTCTTTTCCTCCGCAATATGCTATTATTGCTCCCGTTTTGGGTGAAAAACTAAATAATGCAGCTTGCTGCTTCGGTTTTGTTAAATGCCAAGCATTCATGGTCTTATTTATTGACTCATTTGCAGCTACTTGTGATTGATAATCCAATGTGGTAGTTATCTTATAACCGCCTTGTAATATTTCTCTTTCATCAAACCCCAGTTCTTCCAGCTCTTTTATAACATAATCAACAAAATAAGGAGCTATATTGCTGCTTGAACTGCCGGGTTTTTTGTTTAATACTATCTCTTCCTTAAGCGCAGCTTCATATTGCTTCTTTGTTATTGTCTTCATTATGTACATTCTTTTTAATACTTTATTTCTGCGCTTTTTAGCTTTTTTTATGTTCTTATACGGCGAATATACGGAAGGAGCCTGAGGTAATCCCGCTATTAATGCACATTCCGCCAATGTTAACTCCGATAAACTCTTATTAAAATATGTTGTTGCCGCCGCACCCACACCGTATGCACCGGAACCTAAGTATACATTGTTTAAGTACATCTCCAATATTTTATCTTTAGAAATTGTTTTTTCTATTCTCGCGGCTATTTGTATCTCTTTTATTTTCCTTGCAAAGGTTTTCTCGTTTGATAAAAATAAAATCCTCGCCAACTGCTGGGTTATCGTACTTGCACCTTGTGATGCACTTTTATTCACTATATTTACTATTACGGAACGTGCTATGCCGAATATATCATACCCGTCATGTGTGTAAAAATTCTTATCCTCTGTTGATATTATTGCATCCTTTAAATATTGAGGTATATCTTTTATTGATACTTCTTCGTAATGAAATGTCTGAAATGTCTTTATAAGCTTGTTATCCGATGAATATATTTGTGTAACTATATTTCGATTATAATTCTCCAAATTCGGTATCGGGCTAAGTTCATTTAAATACATTTTCACCGCTGTGTATCCGGCTAAAACAACAGCAATTACCACTATTGATATAAACTTTATAAAGCCTGCCAGAGGATTTGTCTTATTCTTCTTATTTGCCATTTACTTCTCTTCTGTTTAAACTTTACTTTATATTTTATCAAATAAATTTATTAAAACAAAAATAATTTAGGGACTTTTAATAAATTCTTTCCAAACTTGTTTATATTTTTCTTCTAAATCTTTTGTAAATTCTTTTATACCTTTTCTTATTTCACTGTTTTCCACTTTATCACGGAGTGTTTTTCTTAACTCATCAAGTTTTTCCTTGTTCTGACCCAGAGCAATAGCTTTTTGTATATATTCTTCACCTGTTGAAGCATTTAAAAGTTCTTCCAAACCTATTACTTTATTTATTCTGCCTGCTCCGCGTGATTGCATACAATTTCCCGCAAGCGTAACTGTAGGAACTCCCATTAATGCAGCTTCCAATGCTATCGACATTCCGCTGAACGGATACGGATCCAATGAAATATCACTAAGCCTGTATGCTTTAAAATACGGATTTTCTGACTTGTTTAATATCATTAGTCTGTCGTCTTCTATTCCGAGTTTTTTAAATTTCTCTTTTATTATTTTTATCATGTTTTTTGTTAATTGTGTTCTGTATATCAATAATTTACCGGTTTTGTCATTCTTTAATATTTCAGACCATATATATAATATTGAATCACTGAATTTCGACGTACAGTTATAACTTCCGTACGTTATATAACCGTTATTTTTATAAGGGCATTCCTCTATTTCGGGGAATTTTTTCTCATTATATATTGTATATCCTTTATCCAAATATAATGGCTTTT
>CANRHJ010000130.1 GCA_947630355.1 Candidatus Gastranaerophilales bacterium
GTAGACATTAACGGCAAAATCTTAGGTACTCATAACGGTTTTTGGAATTATACAATCGGTCAAAGAAAAGGAATAGGAATTGCAGCTCCCGAACCTTTATATGTTAAGGAATTGAGAAAAGATACAAATGAAGTAGTCGTTGCATATAAGATTGACTCATTAAATAAAGGTCTGATAGCAAAAGATGTAGTATTTAACGCAATAGATGAATTAAAAGAGCCTTTAAACTGCGCTGTTAAAATCCGCTCTTCTCAAGAACCTAAAGATGCTTTAATTAAGCCTCTGAACGAAAATAGGGTTGAAGTAACATTTACTGATTTACAAAACCCTATTGCCATAGGTCAATCAGCTGTATTTTATTTAAACGATACTGTTTTAGGCGGCGGTATTATAGAAAGTGTAATGTAATGAATAAAGAAAAATTATTAAAATTATACAATTCTGATTTGAAAGAACTTTTACATATTTCTTCTCAATTTATGTCATCCGATATTGAGTTATGCTCGCTTGTGAACGCAAGAAACGGGAAATGCTCGCAGGATTGTAAATATTGCGCCCAAAGCGCTCACTATAGAACAGATATAGAAGATTATCCCTTGATAAAAAAACAAGAAGTTATAAAAGCCGCAAAAGAAGCAAAATCTCACGGCGTTATAAGGTTCGCCGTTGTTACTTCAGGAAAATCACCGAATGAAGAAAACTTTGATAAAATTCTTGAATTTATTGATGAACTAAATAAAATTCAGGGAATAAGAAGCTGCGCATCCATAGGAATTCTAACTGATGAACAGGCAAAGCTTCTGGCTAGGCACGGTCTGAAAAGATTTCATCATAATATAAATACCGCAGAATCTTATTATAAAGATATTTGTACGACTCACAGCTGGCAAGATAGATATAATACCTGCAAACTGGTTAAGAAATACGGCATGGAATTATGCTGCGGAGTTATTTTAGGTATGGGTGAAACCATTGAACAAAGAGTTGAAATGGCGCTTGAGCTGGCTGAAATTCAACCTGATTCCATTCCGATAAATATTTTAATGCCTATAAAAAAGACTCCGTTTGAAAACTTCATTGATAAAATTGATGAAAAAAACATTTTAAGAACGCTTGCCGTATTTAAAATAGCAAATCCCAAGTCTGTCTTGCGTTTTTGCGGCGGAAGACTGCGTTTAAGCGAAGAAAATCAGGAACTTGCTTTAAATACTTGTGTTGAAGGGATTTTAACAGGAAATTATTTGACTACAACAGGAAAAACTCCCGAAGAAGATGTTAAAACCGTTGAAAAATTAAAGAAAAATCTTGTAATTATTTAATCATTTGATATATTTGAAAGTTTATACAAAATTGATTTGACTCGTTTTTCAATAATGGATGAAATACACTGTTTAACGTTCCGTTTAATTGATTAAAGGTCTGAAAAATACTCATAGATAAATCAAAGGAATAAAGACAGCTGTAAAAAATTATAAATAAAATGTGCCTGATTAAATTTTATACGGGTAGTCTTCTTTAAACTCCCAATTATCCATTGACAAAAGAGCGGTACATTCATGAGGGATGAATTTACACCTGTTTAAAGCTTCTTCTCTTGTTATTTTACGTGCCGTATAAAAAGAAGGCGCAATTTTACCATTTATACGGTCGGGCTGAGAATAAGGACAATATAAAAAATCAAACTGGTCTATCCCCCATGTATTCGGTTTTTTATCTCCGTTTAGGTCAACACCAATATCTACGCAGCCTCCAAACCAAACAAATAAATTCATTCCGTCCGTTAAATATACGTAAAACTTATTATCTTTTTTTTCTGTTTTCATATAATTAAGGTATGGTAAAAGATACTGATTGGAAAACTTTTCCGCAGTATCTGCTTTATCAGGTTCAGCTGCATTAGATGCCGATTCAGCCCATATCTCCCAATCATCACCCATTGCTTTTGACTTGATGCTTGCCTGACATAAAACCGAATATGCTTTTTTTAGTTTAGCACTCGACTCCTGTCTTCTTGAATTGGCTATCACGTTTGGTATTGTTATAGCCGCTATTACACCAATTATAACTAACGTTATAAGAACTTCCGAAAGTGTAAACCCCCTTTTCATTAATAATTCTCCTTTTGTACGTCAATTTTTTATTTGTTTAATATTGTAATACATCATTATTATTAATGCAACACATTAGATATATAAAATTTATATCCCGTAACACAGGCTTAAATAAAATTACAAAAAAGAGTTAAATTGTATATATGAAAAAACTATTCGGAAAAAGACTTAGAGAATTAAGAATTCAAAAAGGATATACACAAGAAAGGATGTCCGAATTAATTTGCATAAAACCTGAAAATTACTGCAGGATTGAAAACGGATTATCTTTTCCAAAACCCGAAAATATAGAAAAAATTTCTAAAATATTAAATGTGGCCATATCGGAATTATTTATATTCGAGCATCTGCAAAATTATCAAACAATATTATCAGATATTGAAAATATTTTATATAAAGACAAAGAAACATCAATATTAGTTTACAAATTCTTAAAAAGCATCGGGAAAATATAACTGTAGAAGAAGTCATATTTGCCATTGAAAAGATTTTAAAAATATTAATAATCCGCTAAAATTTTAAAATATTTCCAAGCGGGATTTCAAGTGAATTTGTTAAATCTACTATTTTTTTAACCGTTAAATTTTGCTCGCCGCGTTCTACTTTTCCTATGTAATTAGTGTGTACATTTGCCAACTCTGCATATTTTTCCTGCGAGAGTTGTTTTTTCGTACGTTCAACCCTAAAATTTAAGCCAATTTGTTTTAAAACCTCTTTGTAGTCATTCATAAAAGAAATTTTATACTATTGACAATGTGTATTCTATACCATTATAATAGTGTAAAGAGGATTTTATGAATAGACAGAAAAAGTACGGTTTCACTATTTCAGAAGTACTTATAACATTATGTATAATAGGAATTATTGCTGCAATAATGATACAGACATTGGAAAGATATCATCAAATGGCAAGAATTGTTGCTTGGAGGCAAGCATACTCTATGGTAGCAAATGCACTTTTAGTTATGAAAAGTGATATGGTAGATGTCACAGGAGAGAAAGATGCCGTTGATACTTTTGCGAAATATTTAAAAGCAGTAAAAATATGCGATACCCTAAAAGCAAGTGAACAAGGCTGCAGAAAAAACCGTGATCCTATTAAAAATTTTAAAGGAGATGTTTTATATGGTTCTCTTGACTCAGCGGGCGGAGGCTGCACTTCTATAATATTACTTAACGGGGTTACTTTGTGTCTTGATTCTTATGGTACGGCCGCTCCTTTATGGTTTGATGTAAACGGGCAAAAAGGGCCTAACCGAATAGGATACGATTTATTTCAAGCAAATGTTAACTTTCCTGACTACAGAATAATGCCGGCAAACGGTTGGACTTCTAGTTACGGACCTGTAAACAGTCAAATGATTGGAAGGGACTATGGTAACGGAACTTGTCAGACTATTGATAACGGTGCCGGCTGCAGTTCATACTATTTAACCCATGATAAATAAATTTATAAGGTAAAATTCATATGTTTAACAATAAGTTCTTTTTCATATAGTCTTTTAATGCCGCATAGCAAAAGCAATATGCTTTAATTTCAATAAATATTACTTAATAAATTCTTTAATGACATTTGCCAGATTTTCCGATGAAATGCCGTTTTCTTTCAACAGTTCATCAGCATCAAAATCCGTATGGAATGCTTTAGATATGCCGTAATTTAAAACTTTCATATCGCTGTTTCCATAGAACGATGCAATATTTTGTCCAAAGCCGCTCATAAGTTCGCCATCTTCTATTGTAATAACAAGTTGATGTTTATCCTTTAATTTATTTAGCAATTCTTCGTCTAATCCTGTCAAAAATCTCGGATTTATAACCGTAATATCAAGTCCTATTTCATCTTTGACTTTTTGTGCGGTTTTCATCGCTAACGGCATTAAGACGCCAACAGCGAATAAAGCTACCTTAGACCCTTCTTTTTCAACTTTATTCTTATTGTATTTTGAATAATCGGTTTCGTCTTTAACTCCTGTTTCAGGCAGATAGGCAGGCACTCTGATTCCAACGGGATGTTCTTTTTGCTTGGTTGCAAATTTGAACATTTGGAAATATTCTTCTTTAGTTGTCGGTGCTAAATAGATTAGGTTCGGAATATGCGCAAACATCTGAATATCACATAAGCCGATATGAGTATTGGAATTTAGCCCATATACTCCGGGTTGCAACACAAGCATAGTTGCAGGAGCATCATTTAAGCATAAGTCGTGAGATATTTGATCATAAGTTCTTTGAAAGAATGGTGCAAAGGTACTAAATACAACAGTTCCGCCATTTCTCGCAATTCCTGTGCTCATAGCAACCATATTTTCTTCTGCAATTCCGACATCAATAAATTGACCTCTATTAACGTATTCTTCCCTTACTCCTTTTACCATTCCAAGCCCCATAGGAGTAGCCGCATTTAAAACTATTGCTTTAGGGTTTGTATCAAGCAATTCCTTAATGCTGTCAAATACGGGGTCATCGATTTCTTGCATCTTATACTTGGGGCTTCCGTCTTCTACGTTAAACGGGCCGCCTGCGTGCCAAGATTCTCTGTCTTTTTCGGCATATGGTAAACCCTTTCCTTTTATTGTATGGATATGTAATACTATCGGGTGGTTAATATCTTTTACGCTTTTGAATAAATCAACAAGGCTTTTTATATCGTGGCCGTTATCTAAATATTTGTAGTCCAAGCCGAAGGATTTGAATATATTATTTGTGGAATTTCCGTTAGTTTCTCTTAATTCTTTTAAAGTTTTATACATACCGCCATGATTTTCTGCGATACTTTGGTCATTGTCGTTTAGAATAATAATTAAGTTTTTATTATATTCTCCCGCATAGTCTAAGCCTTCGAGTGCTTCTCCGCCTGATAAAGAGCCATCTCCGATAATTGCAACTATATTACCGTTTGCGCGCCCTAAATCCCTTCCCTTAGCAAGACCCAAAGCTAAAGAAACAGAGGTTGAAGTGTGTCCTACGGTAAAAATATCGTGTTCGCTTTCAAGAGGATTTGTGTATCCGGTTACATCGCCAAAATGATTGCTGTCTAAAAATGCTTCTTTTCTGCCCGTTAAGATTTTATGCGGATAACACTGGTGTGAAACATCAAACACTATTTTATCTTTAGGGGAATCAAAAACATAATGAAGTGCAA
>CANRHJ010000131.1 GCA_947630355.1 Candidatus Gastranaerophilales bacterium
AACGCAGGCAAAGTAATATATTCCGGTTGGTATGGCGGATACGGGAAGGTTGTTATAATCGATCACGGTTCTTGTACTGGGGCACCGACAACAACGCTGTATGCACACATGTCACAGCAAAAAGTATCAGTAGGCCAGCAGGTAACTCGCGGACAGGTTATAGGTTTGGTCGGAAGTACGGGATATTCAACGGGACCGCATTGTCATTTTGAGGTACGTATTAACGGTAAACCTCAAAACCCCAATAATTATTTGTAAGGAAAATGTCTGTGAAAATAAAAATAATAATATTATTAATATCTTTTATGTTTATAGTTCGGCAGAATGTATATAGTGCCGATTATTATCCCGAACTTGGAACGGATCCTTTTTATTCATCCTTAAACCCGTCTTATCTGAATGAAGAACCGGAAAATTCCGTATCCGTTATTGACCTGATTAAAAAGAAAAAGAATAATAAAACAAAAAAAATAAAAGTTCCGAAATCTGCGGAAAATAAAGACAATCTTCAACAGCGGGATGAGAATAATTACAATGAAGAAGAAAAGAAAGTTGAGGAAGACAGTAATATAAATGAGGAAAAAAACAAAAAATATATAAAGCCTGAAGAAATTGATTTTGATATTAAATCACTTAATGAGGCCCCCAAGAGCGAACAGAAAAAAACAGATAATACAAGCGGGAAAAAAGTTACAAGTGAGCCTGCCGCAAGTATGGAAGCCGAGAAAAAAGTGCTTCCCGGCATACTTCCGGAGAATAACTCAAAGCAGAAAAAAGAAAGATTTGTAACTTCAAAATACAAAGATAATAACGCTTTAGCGAAGCAATTGGACCGCGATGAAAAAGAAAAAGAGCGCAAGGAAGAAAAAATAAGAAACGGTGAACCTCTTACTTTTTCAATAAAGAATTATTGGCCGTTTAAGAGAAAAGCTAAAGCAGCCGCAAAAGAAGAAGCCGTACCTGAAAATCCCGATATAGAGTTAAGTGCGGATTATATGGAATATTTCCCCGATAGGTTTGAAGTAGAAGCGGTTGGAAACGCTAAAGTAGCATTTATAAAGCATAATACAATTCTTTCTGCCGATAAGATTGTATTCAACTATGACAGAAATATTTTAAGGGCGCATCAAAATGTTGTTTTACAGTCTAATGAATCCAGGACGGAGGGTGATTTTATAAAACTGGATTTAAATAAGCCCGAAGGCTGGATGGAAGCTCCCGTAACAAAAACAGATGCAATAAAATTATCCGCAAAAGAGGCTTTTATATATTCCGATAAAATAGAAGAATATGATGGTGTTGCAAAAATATTACAAAATGAGACACTGCGTTTCGGCGCAAGGTCATTTGCAAGTTATGTTGATCAAAGTAATATTTTATCATCGGATTTTAATAAAAAGAATGAAGCAACGCAAAGCGGAGTATATTCTTTAAAAGCAAACACAATATATGTGGATTCAAGACAGGATCACGAGGTAATAACAGTAAAAAATGCGGATTTATATTTAAAGAACTATAAGATAGCTTCAATACCATCGGCGAAAATAGTAACGAATAAGAAATATACAAATATTGAAACGAATTTACCCGAGTTTGGAACGTTAAACATGTTGGGTGCACATATAGGCCCTGCTGTGGTATTAAATGTACCTGGCGGTTCTACTTTAAAACTGGCGCCGCTTGTGACATATAGCAAGGATAAGTTAGGTGTCGGCGGAATGGCAAGATTTCGTAACGAATATAATATGACGGAAGTTGCCTACGGTACATCCAGAGATGAGTTATTAATACGAGGCAGACACAAGTTAGCACCCGGTTTATTGTTGAACTATTCAAGATTAACAAATGAAAGCGAATGGTTCTTGGGATATAGAATGCCAAAATATTCGGCAGAGTTAAATTATACAAGAAACGACTATGTAAAAGATTTAAGATTGAATTTTTCTCAGCGATTTTCAGCAGGTGCATTTATAGACAGACGTCAAAATCAAGATTGGAATGATGCAGAAGGCAGATTTAGGTGGATGACTCAGGCCAATAAACCTATTTTTAAATACAAGAATGAAGAAGGAAATGTTTCGCTGGGAGTAAATGTAGTGGCACAAACAATGGCAAGTGTATATACAACGGGAGATACGGGCGGTTTGTTCCGTATAGGTCCTGCCGTAAGCTCACAAATAGGTCCTTGGAAACAATCAATGATATATTATCAAACTGCTGTTGCGGGTGATACACCGTTTGATTTTGACAGATATCGTTACGGTCGTTCTAACTTTGTTTTGATTGAGAGTCTTAAATTGTGCAAATATTTATCTGTCGGATATCTTGCTTCTTTGGCGATGAACAGGGAAGTAAAATCAGATGATTTATTTCAGGAAAACAGACTTTTGTTAAGTATAGGACCTGATTATGCGAAATTCACAATCGGTTATGATTCTATCAGAAGAAATACAATGTTTGTAATGTCAATGCTTGTGGGTACAAAAGATTCCGATGTTACATTTAAAAAGACGGTATTAAAAAATCCCGAAAATTTTGGCAAACCAAAGGCAAAGAAGAAAAAGCCAAAAAAGAAGAATTACAGGAAGTATGTAAAAGAAGCGGAAAAAGCCGAAAAAGAGCAGAAGAAAAATAATTCTATTTCTTTATAAAGCAGCCTTCATCGTCTTTATCAATTTTTCCGTCAAAATCATTGTCAATATTATCAAAGCAAGAGCCGATTGAGTCGGGGGATTCCGCTTTGGGTGAATATTTAAGATATTTATCGGGAATTTTATTCCATAAATGCATAAATGTTGATTTTAAATATTTGCTAATATCCGTATCTTCAATTATAATCACATTTTCATCATTTTTGTTTTCACCGCTGAAGGTAAAATTCATAGAACCGATTACTGAATACTTATCATCTATAACCAAAGACTTAGTGTGAAGTTTACCGGCATAATTTTCCGTTTTAATTTTTATTCCTGCATTTCTTATATCTGTTGTAATTGAAGATTTATTTGAAGCGTTAGTAGCATCATTTATAATTCTTATATCAATTCCCCTTTTATGTGCAGTTATAAGTTCATTCAACAAAGCTTTATGAGTTAAAAAGAAAATCGGCATATAAATATAGTGTTTTGAGCTTTTTATAAGCGGTATGATTTCATTTATAATTATTTTATCTTGGGGTGAAAAAAGGATTTTAATTTTTGTTCCGTTCAAGTTATATTCGGCAGCGGGGAGGGATTTTTTTAAATTGTGGAATTTCCCGTTATACATTTGTTCAAATTCATCCGTAAAAGTTTTTGCGACATTAGGATTATTAATAAGAACGGATATATTTGAATTAAATCCTGTCAAGCCGGTAGAAGATATATTTGCGCTTCCGGTATATACTTTTTGTTTGTCGAAGATAAAAAATTTATTATGCATAATAGCGGAAGCGGAATTTAATTCGCAGTTTTTGTCCGTATTAAAATTTTTAAGATAATTTGTCAATTTAAGAGTATCTTTATAGTAAGTTTCGTTATTTTTGTTGACGTCAAAGACATAGCGGAGTTTAACACCTCTTTTTTGTGCATTAATAAGTGCGTTGTATATTTCAGGCTGAGAATCTATGCCGTATATAGCGAAATCGATTTGATTTTGAGCGTTGTCTATTTCATTTTTTAATGCGATACACGCGGAGGTTGTACATTTTTTTGAAGGCAGCATTATTTCATTCAAATCGATAAAATATATGTTAATTTTATTTTTTGAAAAAATATCGGGTAATTTTACATCATAATTTTCATCAGAAGGGAGGATACAGTTTTTACAGGGGACAAAGTCTTTATCAATAGAATTCTTTTTTATTATTTTGAAGTTTTTAATTTTATAAATATCAGGACAAACAAAAGAGTGATACTTCTTGCTTTTCGGGTTGTACAAAACATAGTCGTTTAAATTAACGGATTTAATTTTCTTAATTAAATTTTCTTGAGATTGAGCGGAGTCATCATAAAAGAAGCCGGAGTCTAAAGCTAAATCTTGGTACTTTTTGCCTTTAATGAAGATGGAATTATCTTTAAAAATGACGTATTTATCAAGTAGAAGATTATTTGCGGTTTTCACTGCATTATATTCAAGGAAAATTTTCTCGTCAGGTTTTATTTTATTTAAGACGGGATTATCGGATAAATCCGATTTTGAAGAGATGTAATAAATATTATCAATATTAATCGGAGTAGTTTCATCAAAGATATTATTTTTATTAAGGTCTAAATATATACAAAGGGGTGAATTTATTTTTAATACTTTAATATAAGAGTTATTATATTTAATGAATAACAAGAGAAATAAAATAAATAAAATATAGAAAGCCGGAAAAAATTTTTTCATAATTTTTATTTTACATGAAAAAGATATAAAAGGAATAAATGATGATATACGCTCCGGGATAGTTAAAGAGGGGATGAGGTGTATTAAACTGCGCGTTAAAATGTGTTTTGATTAAAGTTTCATAGCTATAAAATAAGGTATATAATGCGGAGTAGATTTTCAATTAAAAGCGGAAGGCATGGGTGAAAATATACCGGCAGGACATTAAGAATTTGGGCAATCGAATGGTTGCGGAATTGATTTGTATTGTTTAGGACGATTAAATAATGAGAAATTTAAAATCAAAAATAGGGGAACAAATAAAGAAATATAGAATAAGGCAGGGGATGACTCAAAATGATTTAGCAGAAAAAATCGGTTTGAGTGAAAAACAAATATCCAAGATAGAGACGGGAGTACACTATCCCAAGTTTGAAAATTTCATAAAAATTTTGGATGTACTCGGGGTTCAAATGAAAGATTTTGACAATGAAATTCCTTGTGAGAACAATGTTTTAAGAAACAGTATTATTAAAACATTATATAAATTTACGGAACCGGAACTGAAATATTGTGCAGTTTTAATAAAGCAATTAGATAAACTTATTAAAGATAAAAGAAAATAAAAATTTTATTTACAATATAGAAATATTCCGTTAATATAAAAGAATGAAAATAAATACGGAGAGGTGTCCGAGTGGTTTAAGGTGCAAACCTGGAACGTTTGTGCAGGGGCGACTCTGCCGGGGGTTCGAATCCCCCCTTCTCCGTTTTATCGGAGGAATTATGAAAAAATTATTTATTATTTTCTTTCTTATTATGTTTATTTCTGCGAATGTAAATGCTGAGGATATTGATTTTGATAAGAAAGATCCCAAATTAATA
>CANRHJ010000132.1 GCA_947630355.1 Candidatus Gastranaerophilales bacterium
CTGTCGGAAATAATCAGCTAACGCATACAGGCTTAGCCATCCTCACTTCGTTGCGGTGCTTCGCTTTGTAAAACTATCCGTTTACAAAACGGTCTTTTTGGACTCTTCCTAGATAAACGGTTAGTATGATTATTACGTTGGTGTTGAATTAAAACTATTCCCCTGCCTGCATTTCGGCTGTGTGTTTGAAGTAAATGCTTAGTTTTACAAAGCGAATTATTGAGCCGAAGGCGAAATCAATGAACCTGCATTTCGGCTGTGTGTTTGAATTGTACGTTTAGTTTGCGTATTTCGGAAAAGTACGTTTTGAAAAATTGGGATTTTAAATATATATGAATTATAACTTACTCATTGCTTCTTTAAATTGAGCTTGCCTATATGCAACATTAAAGAATGGGAATCCTATAATCTTATAATTGTTATCATCTACAAGTGTTTTAACAGGTCTTCCGGATTCTTCTATTTGTAATAAAAATGCTTCTTTCCATGAGTCTTTTTCTATATAAACTGAACCTTTTGGTTCTATAAAAATATGGTACTGAATGGATTTGTCTTGTTTTTTTGAATCCAATATCAATATGTAATCAGGTTCAAAGCGTTGTCCATTTTCAAATGTAAATAATTTTAATAATCTTTCATTCCTAATTAAATATACATTTTCATATTTCTCTTTTAAACTATCAACATAGTTTTTGAAATATTTTACAAATGCTTTTTCTTCAGATGTACCATAATTATCATTATAGACATACCAATTTTCATTTTTTAAATCAAGTCTTAAATCTCCATCTGAACAGTCATTTTGAGATACCCCAACGCTATCCTTTTCTATTTTCGATAATTTTAATTTTTTATCTTTAATTATCTCGTTTAATTTTTTAGCTTTAAATTCTTTTGTACCTATAAATTCATCTTCTTTTTTCATTATAGAATCAGAAATTTTATTTAGAATTTCCTTACAAGCATAATAATACTGTTCTGGAGTTAACAGTTTTGTATCAGATGTAATAGATAGCTGAATATTACCCAAATAATTTGTATCAGTTAAAAATTCTCTTGTAGTTTTTAAGCTTTTATATTTTTGTTTTAAATTTGAAAACTGCATAATTGGAAATTGTCTTATAGCCTTATATAAAATTCTATAGTCTATTTCTTTTAATTGTTTAAGTGTTGTGTATTTTGGGACTATGATATTTTCTTCGTAAATAGTTTCATCATCTAATAATCTTGTAGTCACACTTTCTCCACTCGGGACATTAATATAAAAGATTTCTTTTTTTAATGTAGGAAAATCGTTTGTAAAATTTTCACTAAATTTTAACTTTTTACTATTCTCGAATAAAAATCCCTCCTTATATAATTTTGTTTGTTTAAAACTATCCTTTAATTGATAATTTACTTCTATGGAATTATCATCTTTAATTCCAATATCTCTCATTGCACGTCTCAATTCACCTATATATGAATTGTCATGCATACAATGATAGTATAAAGTTTCACAAACTCTTAATTCATTGTCAATGTCATTATCAAATTTTCTTTGATGTTTGTTATCATATTCGTTGATTACAAATGGACAATATCTTGCGCCTCGACCAATTAATTGTGCTTCCTGCACGGTTTGTTTTTCGGGAACCCCATCGCTTCTTTTACTTTGAGATTCATACAACCGTACTATATCAAATAAGTTTAAGACGTCCCAACCTTCATTCAATTTATCAACCGCGAATACACATCTTATAAGATTATTTCTATCTTCCAATGTATTAACTTGAATTTGGTAATTTTTTGCTTGTTTTTCATCGTTTACAGAAATACAATTTTCTTCTGAAAACCCATCTTTTATTTCTTCAATTAAATTTTCTAGTGTCGTATTCTCTTCAAAATATTTAAACATCTTTTGAACAATACTCGCTGTTGATGTATTTTTTATATTCAAAATTTGTTCAATAGTAAGATTTTTTATAAGACTATGAAAATGTTGTTTATATTCATTGCTGAGAGAAATACCTTTATGCTTAAACATTATAACAGGCTTAATTGCAATTTTATTCTGTTGAAACAATTTTAATCTATATTGGCTCAACAATACTGCTTGTATGACTCTATCATCAATTTCCATACCAACAGATAATGTTTCAACTTCTTTTGAATACTTATCATTTCTAAAATTAACTAAAGGATAGTTCGTTATTATTTTATTTTCATATTTATTTTTTATATCATGATTTTGTAAATCACATGTAGCGGTAAATTCAAGCATAATATTATCTTTGTTTGATTCAAATATACGTTTTACAGTTGTTTCCCATGTATTTTCCAGTTCACTTTCTTCTTTTTCCTCTTTTTTTGTCCTTTTTGTATTAACATTTAAATGGTGAGCTTCATCTGCAATTAGTACTATTTTCTTTTCTAAAAAATCATCAAAAGAAAGACTATTTTCACATACTTTTGTTAACTTAGTATGTAAACCCTGTATTGTAGAAAAACATATATTAATGTTATCATTATCAAAATTTTCAAAATTAGTAACTTCATTTATATTAATATATTTACCATTTATATTTAGCTTTTCGTTAAAAAGATATTTAAGAGAAGCAGAATTTAAAAAATTCTCCTTTGTTTTTCGAATAATATTATCTGAATTTACAAAAAACAGAAAATTTCTATAACCCTTACTATATAAATATATGATTAAACCGGCCATTATAACAGTCTTGCCACTGCCTGTTGCCATATGAAATAATAACTTTATAGGAATATTATTATTGTTATTTTTAAATTTATCATTTTCAAAATATGTGATAAAATTTTGAAAAGCTACTTTCTGATATGGTCTTAGTTCAATTTTGTTAGTCAAGTTATTTTCTATAAATTTCGGTAATTCAGCTAATCCACCAAATTCTTCTATATTTTTAATTTTTTCGTATAAAAATGTCATTAATTTTTATCTCCATAAAAACTTCTTGCGAATGCTTTTTCTTCCTCAGTTACAGCAAGGTCTTCATCTTCCATATCGCAGTAATTGATATACAGCAAGTTCTTATCTAATACTTGAATTAAGAAATTACGCTTTTCTTCTTTTGATAGCTCTTTAAAATCTTGTTCTGATTCTTTAAGTTTATTTATATCAATCTTATAACTTATAAACTCAGACTCGGTAATTTCTTTGTATAAATAATTTAGTCTATTCTCATCTGCAATTTGTATTTCTTCTATATACTTATTATTTAATTCTTTTAACTCGCAATAAACAAAATTTTGTGAGTATTGCTTACAAACATTTTCTATTCTTTTTTTGGTAACAGTCTCAACATAATACATTTGTTCAATTAAAATAAATTTTCTGTTACCATTATCATTATTATTTAATTCCATTACTGCATGAGCGGTTGTACCACTTCCACCAAAGAAATCTAATATAATAGAATTTTTATCTTTGCCAACAACAGAATATAAACAATCATACACATTCCATAACGACTTAGGAAAATCAAATTGGTTATCAGGAACTAATTGATTAACTATTTTAGTTCCATATTCATTTGCATCATATTTAGGGTCAATCCAAACCGTCTTATATTGCCCAAAATCTTTGCCTATTTCTATTTCCCACTTTCCTCTTATTTGTTTAGCTCTTAAAAGATGTTTGATTTTTTCAACACTTTGTTTAGCATATCTCCATTTCCTTTCAATACCTTGAATATCAATTGGATACACATGTATTATATTATTATTTATCACATTTTGTAAGGGATGGAATTCATTATCACAAACATCTCCAAACGAAATTATTTGAGAAGTTTTTATATCGATATCTATGGAATAAAAACAGTTTCTTGCATCAGAACGCAAAGATTCATGTCCGTTATCTCTTAGATTTCTCCATTCTTGTTCTTCTTTTGGAATTTTCCTGTCGATTATAGTTTTTTGTCCCTTTGGTATTACAAAAAATGCAAACTCGTTACAATAGGAAAAATTAGTGCCTTGTACCCCTCTTGGATTGTGAACAATTGTGATGCAATGAATTTCATATTCTTTAAAGATTTCTTTTAATAATATTCCTAATGCACATTGTTCATTTTCATCAATAGCAACAATTAAAGCTCCGTCTTTTGTCAAAAGTTTCTTTGCTAATTCAAGTCTATTTTTCATAAAACACAGCCAAGTACTTTCGTTAAAAGTATTATTATAACAAAATGTATTTGCATTGCTTGTCGGATTATATGGAGGGTCTATGTATATACACTTAACTTTACCCTCATATCTTTTTATTATTGATGATAATGCAAGTAAGTTATTTCCTTTGATTAGAAGATTATCTGCATCATTAAATTCAGTTATGCTTTCTTCTCCGTCTTTAGTATATCTTTTTATATTAGTAAATACTTTAGGTGCAAGAAGTCTGTCAATATCATCCGGTGCAAGCAATTCATTATAGAATATTTCTCCTCTTTTCTGATCCTCTTTAGTTTGACCACCTTCTAATACGCAGTCTTTATAAGGAAATGATAAAACAACATCATTCTTAGAAGAAATGAATTGTTCTTTGCAATCTATTAAACCAATAGTATTCTTAAATCTTGTAAATGAGTCTTTAAGAAAAGCCTTATTATTTATAGCCCATCCAAATGCTGTTTTATCAAAAACCAATATTCCGTCAATATCGGTAAAAAATTTATTTTTCATTTTTTCATTGGATAAAAGCAGTTTAATCAAGTCTTTATCTATGTTTTTTGCACATTCTGAAACTTTATTTCTCAATAAATCCTTTCCATCATCAGAATAAAACCTTTGTTTAGGGTCTTTTTTCAATAAATCCAACAATTCAAAATAAAAACCTGTTTTCTTTTCAGCCATACTATCTCTCATCCTTTATAATTTCATCTATCTTCCCTGCCATAAACAGCGGAATGTTATAAAGTCCATTGTTTATTTCAAAATCTGCTAAGCTTGTTCTTATACTTATTTCAGGCTCAAATTTTTCTCTGTAAACCTTTAGAGATTTTGCCTGCAAGTTCGTCGCTGCTTTTACTTCAAGAGGAATTACATAACCGTCGGTTTGAATTACAAAATCAATTTCCGCATTGCCTGATTTACTTATCCAATAAGCAGTTTCCATGTCTTCAAGTGTTTTTAGCTGCTGCAGGACATATTGTTCGGCTAATGCCCCATTAAATTCGTTAAAAATTTTATCTCC
>CANRHJ010000133.1 GCA_947630355.1 Candidatus Gastranaerophilales bacterium
CTGGAAGTCCGGAGTACACTTGGCTGTATTGATGGCGATCTACAACCACTCATCCCTGCAGATTACGAAAAGATATCTCGGAATCGAGCAGGATGATAAAGATGAAGTAATGAAGCAATTGAAACTATAAATTTTTTTGGAGGAGGATTTAACAATTCGCGCCGAATTGTTAAATTGCTTCCATAGAAAGAAGAAGTGAAAATGGAAGTTTCTGTGATTATACCTGTTTATAATGCCGAAAAATATTTGAATAAATGCTTTGATTCCTTGGAGAGTCAAACGTTTAAAGATTTTGAAGTATTAGTAGTTAATGATGGAAGTAATGATTCTAGTCAAGCTATTATAGATAAATATGTTCAGAATTCACAACTGAATATCAGATCATATGTCAAAGAAAACGGTGGGCAGTCAAGCGCTAGAAATTACGTTTTAAATGATATACAGGGCAAGTATGTGACTTTTTTAGACAGTGATGATTACCTAGACTCAGAATATTTAAAAATACTGGTATCTGCAGCGGAGAAAAATGGTAGTGATATGGTATGCAGTGGCCAAAAAAAGGTTGATGGGCAAGGAAACGTCATTTGTGAGATAAAATACGAACCCGATATTCATAATAATTGTGTTAAGAGACGCTTAAACTTTGCGGGGAAATTATATAGGACTGCATATCTAAAGAAACATTTTAATGGGTTCGCAGAAGGTAAAATTTATGAAGATAATCCTTTTAATCTCCGAATGATGTTTTTAAGTGATAAAGTTATCTTTTTAAGGTATATGGGATATTATCAAACTGTACACGAAGGAAGTACAACGGCGACAAAGATTCAAGAAAGCAAGCTCCCTTTATCCGAAATAGAAACAACGATTAAATATATAAATAAGACGATGGAAAAGGGACCCAACTATCCGATCTATGAGTTTACTGTGCTAAGCTTTTTGACCTACTTTATATTTGAAGCTAATCGTCGCCATCATTACATGAAAATGTCTGCTGATATACGTAAAAGTGATTTAAATGTTGTTATGCATGTATGTAAATTTAGTAGAGATTTGGTAAACACATATTTCCCTAATTACTACAAAAATAAGTATGTAAATTTATTGACTCCCAAAGAAATAGAACTTAAGCAGCGACTTGGCACATGGCTTTTTGTCGCCTTGTGCCGTATAAACAAATTGGAACTTTTCGCTAAATTATATTATCAATTTATGTGATTGGGAATGGTGAGGGTAATAAATTATGAAAGTTCTGATTATTTCTGGCCATGAATTTATTAATAAACAAGATAACGGGGGAACACAATGTAGCTATAGAAACTATACTTTTTTGAAAGATATTGTTGGCGAAGAAAATCTATACCTCATTGAGTTCAGTAATTCTGAAACGACTTTCAAAAATACTTATAAGATTTCAACTTATCATGGACTGTTGGGCATGATTGCTAATTCTATAACATTAAGGACTAAATATTCTATTTGGCAAGAAAAAGCATTATTAAATGTGATTGTAAAGATATCACCTGATGTGATTTTTTTTGATTCTTCAATAACGGGGAGGATATCTTTAAAAATCAAAAAAGTCATGCCTCAAGCAAAAATCATATGCTTTCTTCACAATGTAGAACATGATTATTTAATAAATTGCATTCAGCATAAAGGCCCTTTTTACATTCTCCCGTTTTGGGCGTATTCATATAATGAAAAATGTATTATGAAGAATGCCGACAAAGTTATATGCCTTAATAAAAGAGATTCTGATAGGGTAAAAGCTCTGTACCATAGAACGGTTGATGGAGTTTTACCAATCAGTTTTAATGATAAATTCAATGAAAATTATTTTAATAAAAAAGCAACGGCCAAGCAGCTTCTGTTTGTTGGATCATATTTTCAGCCAAATGTAGAGGGTATTTTATGGTTTATAGAAAACGTCATGAAACAGTTACCAGACTTCACCCTTACAATTATTGGGAAAGGAATGGAAGTTCTCCAAAAGCGTGTAAAAGATACTAACGTAAAAGTTATAGGTACTGTAGATGACTTGACAGAATATTATATAAATGCATCTGCAGTTGTAATTCCTATTTTATATGGAAATGGAATGAAAGTAAAAACTGCAGAAGCCATGATGTTTGGCAAAAACATTTTTGCAACATCCGAAGCATTAGAGGGCTACGATGTGGATACCATTTCGGGAATATATCGTTGCGATTCAAGTGAAGAATTTATTAAAAAAATAAGAATATTTGATGAGGACAAAACAATCACGGGCTTTAATAAAAGTGTTAGGGAATATTTTTTAAAGAATCACGAAGATAGCGCCATAAAAAACCAATTAAAAGATATTATACAAAATTTAGGAAGTGAAATACATGAGCAATGATAAAGTTGTCGTTATTACAGTAACATATAATACTTTTAAAACATTGCAGCTTACGATTCATGCATTACTTGAACAAACAATAAGCCCATATAAAATTATTATTGTAGATAATAATAGTACTGAAGCAATCAAAAAAGAAATAGCACAATTCATTGAAAACAAAACTGATATAGATGTCTTATGGCTAAGGGAAAATAGTGGAGGTGCCGGTGGTTTTTATCAAGGAATGAAATATGCCCAAAAAGAATATCATCCAGATTGGTATTGGTTAATGGATGATGATGCATATCCAGAACAAGATTGTTTGGAACGGTTACTGGCATATAAAGATTATTCTAACAATATTGGTTTTCTTGCACCGTTGATATATGGTGTTGATTGGAAAGAATATCAATTTTACCATCATAAAAGAATTAATAAAGTGTTTTTCAATGCACATCGAGTAGTAAGTCAATTGGAAACAATGCCAGATGTTATTCATATAGATGCGAATGCATTTGTAGGACCTTTATTTGCTCAGAGAGCTGTTAATAAGTTGGGCGTTGTCGATGGAGAATTGTTTATATATGGGGATGATGTTGAATATACATATCGTGTTTCCAGAGAATTTGATGCATGGTTAATTAAATCGGCGATAATAAATCACAAGGACATTCCACTTAAAGGAAAAGGACGTAGTTATCTAACATGGTGGAAAGATTATTATCTTATCCGAAATTCGTTTCTTTTTGCCAACAAATATTGTGTGAATATATATAACAAATTTACGTCATATACTTATATTTTTTGGCGAATAATAAAATTATTTGGCGCAAATATAATAGATAAAGAAAACCGTGTGTTTTGGAAAGTCCGTTGGAATTTGATGAAACAAGCAATAGCAGATGGAATGCATAATAGAAAAGGCAAACAAATTGATCCTGCTTGTTACATGAAGCAATTTGAAAGATAAAATAAATTGTATCTGTGTTGAATAATAGAGAATAATGGTGAAAAGCATGAATATTAATTTCAAAATAACCGACAAAAGAAGAGAAGTAATATATATTAGTGGCTTATCCTTTTTGATAATTTTTGTGGTACTATTTAATATCAACAAAATGAAGCTAATCCATATCGTTGGTGACGAATTTGGATATTGGTCGGTGGCGGCATGGATAAACGGTTTGGATTGGTCTAATGTGTCTGGTATGAATTCGTATTATTCCTTTTTTTTGGGAATTTTATTATCTCCCCTCTATTTATTAACACACAATGCAATTACATTATATAGATTCTCAATATTTTTTAATGCCCTTTTTTTGGTCGCTGCTTTTATTTTTTTGTATTGTACAGCAAAAATTTTATTTTCCAAGTATAATAAATATATACTGGGTTTGATTTGCCTGATAACCACATTATACTCTTCCAATATATTTAATTCACAAGTTACATTATCTGAAGTTTTATTATGGTTATGTTTTATTGCATCTTTTTATTTCCTTACTTGTTATTGTTCGAAACATTCAGTCATATATATTATCTTGTTTGCATCCAGCTTAGGTTTTATGTATTGGACGCACAATAGAAGTATAGCTGTTCTTATTGCGGCAATTATAACTATGGTAATTTATCTAGTTACACAAAAGAAAGATTTAAAGCAGATGCTTCTTTTCTTTTCAATGATTATTGTCTTTATATTATTGGGAGAAGTAATAAAAAATTATTTTCTATCTACTTTATATAAGACTAGTTTAAGAACAGATATCAATGATTATGCGGGGAACATATCGTTGTTTTCTTCGTTACTAAGTTATCAAGGAATTAAAAATTTCATAAAAAGTTTAATTGAAAAAGTCTATTATCTTGATTTTGCGACCGTGTCTATGTTTTTCTGGGGAATTTGGTTTCTTTTAAAGGAAGTAATCCAAAATGTTCGCGAGAGAAAAATAGGATCTTTTTTATATGCCCATATATTTCTTATTTTATCAGTTGTATTTGTATTGGGAATAACATGTATCAGGACCTTGACTCCAAGCCGAGCCGATGAAGCGATTTATGGAAGATATAATGAATATATTCTAAGCATAATCATTTTATTGGGTTTTATTTCATTTTTCTATGAGAACAGAACAAAGAAATGGGATTTTATAAATGTCGGTACGCTTATATTATTAGGTATTGTAGCTAATTGCATCATAAGAAGAAGGGGAGTGTCCTCATTTTATGAAAACAATGCTATTGGATTGGCTGCTTTTGGAATTAGGGGAGATTCCTTTAGTTTCAATAGATTATTGATTTATGCAAGCATTATTATTCCTATATGTGTCATATTATTTACAATAATCAAATATTTGTGTAGGTATAATTCTAAGTGTATTTTAGGAATAACGCTTACCATAGGAATTATATGGTTGATTGTGGGCTTTAAAGTTACTGATCGAAAAATATATACTTACCAAGAGAACACGGAAGATCCTGCCTTGGCTGAATATATTATGAGTTTTGAAGAAGATTATCCTATATATTATGTTATTGGAGATGAAATTGATTGGGGGGTAATTTTCATAGACTATCTTCAGTTTTTACTCCCCGAGAAGCCTATTCAATTCATAAATTATTTAAATATTAGTGACATACAAGAAGACGCTTTCATATTAACGTACCCTAGTTTCCCTCATATTAATATTCTAGATGATAACTATCTATCAATATATAAGTGCAAAAATTTCGTTGTCTATACGCAATCTATATCTGATATA
>CANRHJ010000134.1 GCA_947630355.1 Candidatus Gastranaerophilales bacterium
GGATTATATATAAGAGACATTAACATAATGCTGTTAAAATCGGCATGTTTTGGCGGAGCAATAAGTCTGGTAAGCTCAAGCTGCGGATATGATGCAAAAGGCGGAGCAAAAGGAGTAGGTATTGCAACTACGAAAGCTGTTGTCTGGTCTTTTGTGACAATAGTAATAATAGATGCAATATTTGCTGCAGCATTTTATTTTTAAAAAGAAGGTAAATATGTCAATACAAGTAGAACACTTAACAAAAATATTTGATGATAAAAAAGTACTGGATAACATATCATTCAACGTAGAAGACGGAGAAGTGCTTTCAATAGTAGGATTTAGCGGTTCGGGGAAAAGCACCATATTAAAAATATTGTGCGGACTTTTGGCTCCCGATGACGGAACAATCAAAATCAGCGAAGGTGATATAGCTATGGTATTCCAGTATTCGGCTTTATTTGATTCCTTAAACGTATTTGATAATATATCGTTTGCGCTTCAGGAAAGGAAGGAGTTTAAGGGGAAGTATACACGTCAGGATTTAAAAGACATAGTTAAAAAGAGCCTTAATACGGTAGGGTTATCGGGAATAGAAGAGAAATTTCCGCATGAGTTATCCGGAGGAATGCAAAAAAGAGTGAGTTTAGCCCGAGCTATAGTAACAAAACCGCGATATATATTATATGATGAGCCGACAGCGGGACTGGATCCTGTTGCTTCAACGGTAATTGAAGATTATATATTAAGACTTCGGGATGAAACGAAATCGACATCAATAGTTGTAACTCACCAGATGTCAACGATAAAGAGATGTTCGGATAAGGTAATAATGCTCTATGACGGACATATAGTATTCAGAGGGACACCTGATGAACTGGTAAAGCAGGATAATCCATATACGAAGCAATTTGTATCGGCATCAACGGAAGGTCCTATGAAAATTACGGCAAGCGGATTTTAAATAAAAAAATTTTTATAGTAGAATATAAATAAAGAGGAAATATATGAAATTCTCATCATCATTAAAAGTAGGTATATTGGCAATAACCGCAATAATAGTATTATTGTTAACAATAATGTGGGTTAAAGGTAAAGCAATATCTCATACGGAGAGAATAACCGTTAGTTTTAAAGATGTAAACGGAATGCGTGAAGGAAGCGCAGTTCAGATGATGGGAGTCAGAATAGGACAAGTTGAAGAAATAACACCAAAAATTGATGCCGATAAAAGCAGCGTAGAAGTTAAATTCGTAATAACGGAACCTGATATTGAAATTCCGAAAGCATCAGAGTTATCAATCCAACAGTCGGGAATAATAGGCGAACAATTCTTGGAAATAACACCACCCAGAGAAAGAATAATCTATTTGCCCGAACAAGATAAGTCACTTGTATTACATGCCGATGACAAAGTCCAAATGGAACTCGACGGAAAATATTATGATACGGGTATAGTAAAAAAGATTGAAATAGTTGAAACCAATATGCTTCCGATAATAATAAAAGAGAATATAAGCACTAAAACAGCCTATAAGGTAAAATATACAATAAATTTACCGGGTTTGGTAATGCCTGAGCAATTAAACGGGAAAATAGTAAAAGACGGAAATGAGAATAAACTAAGGATTACGCCGAAAGAAGATGTAAAAGTACCGTATCCTAAGACTGATTCACCATATACGGTAATAGAGCCCATGAGAATTGCCGATTTTCTGGCATTACAGTACCGCAGTGCCGAATCTTTAGTGGAAACAAATGAAAGAATAGCACTATTACTGTCTGATGATGTAATAGAAGAATTGAAACAAACGGCATATAATGTAAACGAGTTAACCGACAAAACCAATATAACAATGGAAAAAGCTCAAGAATTGATAGATTTATCCAAGACAGAGATAGAGATGTTATCGGGAAGCATAAATGAACTTACGGAGAATATAAACAAATTAACGGGAGATAAGAATTTCACCGAAAGTTTAGTAAACGCAACAAAATCATTCGAGAGGTTATCAAACAACGTATCAAATTTATTGGAAGATCCCAAGACACAATCAACGATTTCAAACTTGAATATTACCGCAAAGAATGTAGCAGAGCTATCTTGTTACGTAAACGATATGTCAAAAGATGCCAAATTGAAGAAATATGTACAAGAATCCGCATTAAAGCTGAATACGGCATTAGACAAATTGATAATAACATTAGATACAATCAATTATGCAACAGAGGACGAAGAAAAAGTTAAACAAACAATGGATGATATAAATGCGACCTCAGAGAACTTAAGGAAATTTTCAGAGAAATTAAATAAGAGATTTTTAATATTCAGATTAATGTTCTAGGCAAAATATGAAACTGTTTATATCAAAACTGCATTATAAAAAGAATTTAAGTATTACCGAGAAAATAATGGTATTTATGCTTCGAATAGCGGGAATACCATACGAAGCGGCAAGTGAAGCAAGAAATTTTTTATATAATAAGAAAATATTGAGAAGCTACGGTTCAAAATCGTTTGTAATATCAATAGGGAATATAACAACGGGCGGTGTAGGCAAAACACCTTTCACATCGGAAGTAGCAAAATATTATTTAAGCTTAAACAAGAAAGTAGCCATAATATCACGCGGATATGGAGGTAAGCTTTGTAATAAAGAGCCTCATGTAATATCCGAAGGCGGGGGGGCATTATACAGTGCCGAATTAGCAGGTGATGAGCCTGTTTGGTTAAGTAACAACACAAAAGGAGCCTGCGTTATTACATGTTCAAGCAGGGTAAAAGCGGAAAAATATCTGCAAGAACATTACAGCCCGGATATTATAATATTGGATGACGGGTTTCAGCACAGGAAATTAAAACGTGATTTAGATATAGTTCTTATTGATTCACAAAATAAATTCGGCAACAAATTAACCTTTCCTGCAGGTCCGTTAAGGGAAAATCTGCAGAATATACGGCGTGCGGATAAAATAGTGGTAGTAAATAAAAACTATGAAAATCAAAATGCGTTAAAATATTGTGATAAATTGAAAAAAAAGTATAAAAAAGCGATATATTTATGCAAAATAGTTCCTGATTACGTATATAACATAAATACAGGGAGTCAGTTAACGAAAGATACGGCAGTAATGGCATTTTCAGCGATAGGTCAGCCTGAAGGATTTTATGAATTTTTAAAACGTGATTACCGGCTGACGGCCGTTTTGGAATTTGAAGATCATCACCGATATGAGGCTGACGATATATCAAGAATAATTCATTATGCACAAGATGAAAATATTGATAAAATAGTGACTACGGAAAAAGATGCCGTAAAAATAAAAGAATTAATACAAGATATGGAATTACCCGTACAGTTCTATGCTTTAAAACTCAAAGCATATATGGACATAAAGGAAGTATGCGGAATATGAGTAAAATATTGATTGTAAGGTATCGATTTATAGGGGATATGATATTAACAATTCCGTTCATAAGGAACTTGAGATATGCAAATCCCGATGCTGAAATAGACATGCTTGTTTCCCCGAATTCTGGAGAAGTAATAGAAGATTGTCCTTATATAAATAATTTTATTTATTTTGATACCACAAGAAAACATAAATATGAAAAAGGTAAAGGGAATAAGAAGTCTTTTTGGTATTACGTTTCACTGCTAAAGAAAAATAAATATGACAAAGTATATATATTAAAGCGTTCATTATCAAGCGCATTATTATGTTATTTATGCGGAATAAAAGAGAGAATAGGATATGATACCGAAGGACGCGGCTTCTTATTAACGAAAAAAGTTAAATATGACACTGAAAAATCAGAATCCGAATGTTTCTTAGATGTACTAAAAGCGGATAATATTGAAATTAAAGATAAATATTTGGAAAATTGGATAAACAAAGAAAGCGAAGAAAAAGTAAGAGAATTATTTAGAGAGAATAATATCACATCGGAAGACTCTAAAGCGGTTGTATGCGTGACCGCTTCAAACCCTGACAAAATGTGGGATATAGATAATTTCGCGCAAATAATAGAATATATAATAAATACAAAGAATATAAAAGTAATTTTTATAGGCGCACCCTGTGATAAGGAGGTATACGACAAAATTCAATACAGAAATCCTTTAAAAACAAAGCCGGTAAATTTATGTAATAAAGTTACAATTAAAGACAGTTTGGCGGTGCTTAAACAATGTGATTTTATATTGGGTAATGATTCGGGGACACTGCATATGGCAGCTTCCGTCGGGACAAAAGTCATAGGACTTTATGGCCCGATGCCTTTTGAAAAATGGAAAGTAACGGGCGATGGACACATTCTGTTAAAATCAAACATCAATTGTATGCCTTGTTCTTTAAAGAAGAAATGTCCGAGAAATAAATTATGTTTAAAAAATATAACTGCGGATGAAGTAAAACACGCAATAGATATAGTCACAAAAGAAAAACAAAAGGCATAAGCACCTTAATAACCGTAAAGTTAAAACTAAATCATATTAAACAGATAATCATAATAAGACTTGTAAGCATTATAACAAACGTTAAAGACAAGTATTCCCGCAAAAATAATCATAACGGGTTCAATTAATCTGACTATAACTTTAACGGAAGTATCAAACTGTTTTTCGTAATTTTGGGAAACAACTTTAAACATTTTATCAAGTTCACCCGATTTTTCACCTGCCGAAATTTGTGACAAATCGAAAGGAGAAAAAATACGTGAGGCCGCAAAAGCTGTTGAAATATTACAACCATGAGAAATCATTTTAACAGTGAGCTTAACAGAGGATTTAATCGCACTTAAAGAGATAACCGAAGATGCCAAATCGACTGTTTGATTGGCAGGAATACCGGCATTATATGCCAATGATGCCACCTGAAAAAAATTAAATAAATCATATTTTTTCATAACTGAGGAAAAAATCGGAAGTTTTGATAAGAAATCAACAATACGCGAGGACAATTTTTTATTTTTTATAACAACAAAAATAACGGCAGCAAATCCAAACAACGATCTGCGGCTTATACACATATTGCATCTTGAGAAAAATTTTTCAAAGATAAAGGAACGCAAGGAAACGGCAAAAAGCTGACCGAATATCGGCA